>NZ_JBXGGI010000121.1:0-8315 GCF_056854775.1 Mannheimia sp. | reverse complement strand
GCGATGAACGATCTTAAAAAAGGAGATAGTTTAGAGATGGTGCTCAATCAGCAGAGTAGTCTTGCCGATTTTGAATTGCTTGCTCAAGAGCAGAATTGGCAATTTGAAATTATCGAACAAGCGGCCGAAAATCGGGTAATTTTTACCAAATAATCTATTCTCTTTCCCAAATCGTCTTTTTTGCAAATATTATTTTATTGCTTGTATGTTTGATCGTATTAAAAGAAAGTTCCCACACATCGCTTGGTTTTAAGCGTGCAAGTGGGTGTTTTTTGTAATAAATTTGCAATGCCTGTGGAGATTCTTGCTCCGTTAAACAGTTGGCAATAGCAGAGAATTGGATTCCTTCAATATCTTTAATCTCTTCAATTTGCCCGCAAATTGTGCCTACAACGTTAGGGTTTTCTAACATTAACTGTGCGTGCTTTGTTTTTTTGCTTGTTAAGATAATTAAACGAGTATTTTCTTCATCAAAGGCATAAAAGCAACTTGCCGCCCAGAAATCATCATTGTGATGAGCTGCAAAATTCACCACGTGGTTAGATTGAATAAATTCAAGAATATGATTAGGAATTGGGGACATTTACTCCCCCCAGTGAGGAATGTTTGGTATCTCAATATCCAGCAGCGAAAGAGCGTGAGCAACGCTATGCGTTACCATTTCATCAAGGCTGGTTGGTTTTTGGTAAAATGCAGGAATAGGAGGGAAAATAATTCCGCCCATTTCTGTAACTTTTCGCATATTATCAATGTGAGCTAGATTAAATGGGGCTTCTCTTACCATTAATACCAGTTTACGGCGTTCTTTTAGGACCACATCAGCGGCTCGGGTAAGCAAATTATCGCTAAAGCCATTAGCAATAGAGGCAAGTGTTCGCATAGAGCAAGGGGCAACAATCATACCTGCGGTTTTAAATGAGCCACTTGCAATGCTTGCTCCTACATTGTGCAGAGAATGCACTTCATCCGCTAAATGGTATAAGGTTTCCCGTTCATAATCTGTCTCCAGTGTTCGGGTAAGTTCAGCCCCTTTTGTGATGACCAGATGGGTTTCAATATCGTCAAAAGGCTTGAGTAACTCAAGCACTTTATAGCCGTATTGAAAACCGCTTGCACCGCTAATGCCGACAATAATACGCTTTTTCATCATTAACTCACTAATTGTTCCCAAAGATAAGAGATTGGCATCGCTAAAAGTAATGCAGGCAACATATTTGCCACCGGGAATGTTTTAATTCCACAAATGCGAAAACCTGTTGCAAAGAGGAGTAATCCCCCTGTTGTAGAGAAATCAGCTAACATATTCGGTGTGGTAAGCGGCATTATAATTGATGCAAGCAAAACCAATATCACTTGAATAATCACAAGTGGTAGGGCAACGGTCGTAACAACATAACCTAATGATGTAGCAAAGATCATTGCCGTAAAGAAATCCAAGATAGATTTAATGTATAGAATACTTGGATCGCCTGTTATCCCTTCGTTTATTGCACCAAAAATGCCTGTTCCACTTACACAGAAAAGCACGAGAATCGCAATAAATTTTTCCAGAAATTCTTCTTGAGAAAGTGAATGTCTTGGCGGAAAAATATTATTGATTATACTTTGTGCTGAGCTCGCGGCTTTTCCGATCTTCTTTTCAAGATAGATTAACTCGCCAATAATTGTGCCAAGAATTAAGGCTAGTGCAACGGCAGACATATATTTTACCGAAGCAGTTAGCATCATTCCTAAGCCGAAACAGCATAAACCAAAGATCAGCGGTAATGTGATGCGAAGCCGTTCAGGTAGACGACTACCTAAATAAGCCCCTAATAAACCGCCTAAAATAACTGCTCCTGCATTAACAAAAGGTCCGAGCATAATAATCCTATTTAAATGTTGCAGTAAGCATAATCATCATAAATGAGAATACTGAAAGTAAATAGAATTTTAATGAGAACGGCTGTCCTTTTTTGAAGGCTTTAGTGGCAAAAACAATGTATAGCACTAAAAATAACATTTTAGGTAATAACCAGCTAAATTGTGCTAAGGTAAAAAATTCATACGAGAGAAAAATAACGACCGCAGCAATACCGGTTACCAATAAAATGGTATCAACAATATGCGGTGCAATCCGTAAAACGGCATATTGTCTCCAATCGACCGATTTAGCGGCTAAAAAACCACGCACTAGTAATAATACTAAGCTGATGTAAGCTAAGCCAAAATGGGCTTTAAGAATAGTTGATAGGTACTCCATAATAATTACTCCGCAATTTCAGTTTTTAAATATTGATAAATTTCACGATAATTTTTAGCCGGTTTATTCGTCTCACGCTCTTTAATTGCCCCACGAATTAAATTGCGTAAATGCTGGCGATCTAAACTCGGATATTCATTTAACAAATTATCAAGGGAAGCATCACCCATTGCAATGAGTTGATCTCGAACTAATTCTAGTTTATGCAACAACGCCTGTTGCTGATTATGGCGATTTTTCACTTTATCTAACGCTTCTTGAATAGGTTCAGGATCTCGATTTCGCAATAATTTCCCGATAAATTGAATTTGGCGACGGCGAGCTTCCATTTTAAACCCTTGTGCTTGGCGAATTGCCTCTTTTAGCTCATCATCAAGCGGAATTTTTTCTAAATTTTGCGGTGTTAATTCAATTAACTCTGCTCCAATTTTTTTTAAATGCTCGGAATCTCGTTTAATTTCACTTTTACTGACCCAGATGATTTCTTCATCATCATCTGTCCAGTCAATCTCATTTTTGCTACGTTTTCTAGCCATTCTCTATCCTTTTTCGTATAAATTCTAAAAAATGCCATATTCTAGCAGAAATTTGAGTTAGAATATATTCCAACAAATTGAAATCATTAATGGAAAAAGAATGTCGATTACAGATAAACAAACTTTACAACAGCAAGAACAGGAATTACAACAAGCGGTTGAATTTGCCTTAAATTTTGCAAGAAAAGCAGGTGCAGAAGCAGAAGTTGGCATTACAAAAGTGGCTGGACTTTCGGTTTCAAGCCGATTAGAACAAGTGGAAAACATTGAATTTAACAATGATGGCTCGCTTGGGATTTCGGTCTATTTAGGCAAACGCAAAGGTAATGCCTCAACATCTGATCTACAACCAGCCTCTATTCAAAAAACGGTAGAAGCGGCATTAGCTATTGCTAAATATACGTCAGAGGATGATTGTACAGGACTTGCTGATAAAGAGATGTTAGCGTTTGACGCTCCTGATTTAGATCTTTATCATCAAGCCGATATTTCTGTTGATCAAGCGGTAGAACTTGCGATTGAAGCTGAACATTATGGTTTGAATACTGATGATCACATTGTAAACAGTGAGGGAGCAACCTTTAATTCTCATAGTGGCGTACGCGTTTATGGCAATACGCACGGAATGCTACAGAGCTATCTTTCCAGCCGCTATTCACTTTCTTGTAGCCTTATTTCAGAATATCAAGACCAACTGGAGCGTGATTATGAGTACACCATTTCCCGTGAGTTTGGCAAATTGCAGCCTGCAAAATGGGTGGGTGAACAAGCGGCAATTAAAGCGGTAGAGAGACTTAACCCACAACGAATTAATACTGCCGAAATGCCGGTGATTTTTTACAATGATGTAGCAACAGGCTTAATCGGGCACTTGGCAGCAGCAATTAGCGGCGGGGCGTTATACCGTAAATCCAGTTTCTTATTAGATAAATTAGGTGAACAAATTTTGCCTGACTGGTTTGCGATTTCAGAACGTCCACACTTGCTACGTCAGTTAGCCTCTTCTGCTTTTGATAGCGAAGGCGTTATCACGCAAAACCGTGAAATTATTACTGATGGTGTGCTACAAACTTATTTAATGACAAGTTACTCCGGGCGAAAAATGGGCTTGAAAAGCACAGGACACGCAGGCGGCATTCATAACTGGCTAGTTAAACCTAATCGTCAAGGTGGCTTAAATGCTTTACTCAAAGAGATGGGGGCGGGCTTATTAGTAACAGAAATGCTTGGTTCAGCAATTAATAGCGTTACAGGTGAATATTCACGTGGTGCTGCAGGTTTCTGGGTCGAGAACGGCGAAATTCAATACCCTGTGGCGGAAATCACTATTGCAGGACAGCTACAGGATATGTATAAACATTTAGTGGCTGTGAGCGATGACATTGAATACCGCTCAAACATTCAAACCGGATCAATTTTATTAGAAAAAATGATGGTTTCGGGCGAATAATTTGCAAAATTTTTAGTAAAAAAGCCCGCTTGTAATCAATTTTATTTGGAGAAATCAATGAAAAAACACCATATCGAAACCTTATACTCTAAAGATGAAGTATTAACTCGCATTAATGAGTTAGCAAAAGAAATCAATCAATATTATCAACAAAAACAGTGCCAAAATCTTGTTGTGGTCGGCTTGTTACGTGGCTCATTTATGTTTATGGCAGATTTAGTGAGAAAGCTTGAGTTACCTGTGGAAGTGGATTTTTTAACTGCATCAAGCTATGGAAGTAGTACGGAATCCAGCCGTGATGTAAAAATTTTGAAAGATTTAGATGGAGATATTCAAGGAAAAGATGTCTTGATTGTAGAAGATATTATTGATACCGGCTTCACTTTAAGCAAAGTAGGGGAAATTCTCAAATTACGCGATCCAAATTCTCTTACAATTTGTACTTTACTTGATAAACCTTCCCGTCGCGAAGTAGACGTTCCTGTAAAATGGGTAGGTTTTGAAATTCCGGATGAATTTGTAGTTGGCTATGGCATTGATTATGCTCAAAAATACCGTAATTTAGATTATATCGGGAAAGTGGTGATTGAAGAGTAATTAATAGTATAGATGGCCCAGCCGCCTCTGAACTCATTTATAATTCATTGATTTATAAGGCTTTAATTGAATAAACCTAAAAATAGGGATCATTTTAGGGATCATTTGAATTGAAGTCTTTTATTTTTGATTACAAAATAGGCTATTTATGCTGCTAGAGCCATTTGCCTTTTTTAGTTGCATTTGTATCTTACTTTCTTAATTATCCGCAATTTCTAAAACTTTCAGCAAGGTGGGGATTTTTCCATATAGCAGAATAAAAATATTTTTTCTGTGATTGGGTAAAATGTTTAGGAATTTTAGGAAAATAGGGACTTTTCACAGAAAAGTCAAATATATCAATATGTTATAAAATTAGGCTTTCCTAAAACGCCTCTAAATTTCCCTATTTTTTGGCTTTTTCTTTCCTATTTTTAGCCTTCGCTCTTTTATTGTATATAAATCATACAATTCAACTTTAGGGAAGAAATAGGCAAAAATAGGGAAGAAATAGGTTATTTTAGGGAAATTATTATATAGAATAGGGAAGATAAAAACTTATAAGATATTGATATATCTATATTCTTCTTATTTTTTCCCTATTTTCCCTATAGATTTTACTTTATATTTATTTTTGTTTTATTTGAGGTATAAAAAAAGCAAGATTTTGAATTCTTGCTTTTGGTGTAGTTATTCTATGTCTTCGTCTGAAGTTATCGGTACGATTTTATAGGCTCTTTTTTTATTTCCTCCTGTTATTGGGTTGGGAATTGTATGTTGAAATTCATAGCCTTTCTCTGGTCGTGCGGGCTTGTGTAAAATCCCAGCCTCGTGTAGTTTTGTGCAAGCCATCAATAAGGGGAATTCTACCAGCGTTTCTTTAAATGTTTTGGGATAAATAAAAAAATGCTCGCTCGTTTTTGTACTGCTGTTCGCTAATATACGATAGCCGGCAATTTTAAGCGGTGTGCGTTGCTCTTGGTTAAAGGGGTATTCAATAAAACTCGCCTCGTTTTCATTTATCCAGTCGAGCAAAGTCTCTACTATTTTTGTTTCTTCTCTCGTTTTCTCGCCGAAAGTCTCTTTCCAGTCTAGAAAGTTTTTTAAAATCGCTTGGTTGTTTTCTTCCTCTGTCCAGTCTGTTAAATATTGGGCTAACTGTAAGGCGGTTTCCATAGCTGCGAACCTATCGCACGCCACCCGCTGAACTTGTCCGCTCATATTTTCGGTTAAATCTAGCCATTTTCTGCGGATTGCTTTATAAGTTGCTTTGATTTGTTCCCCATTTTCAGCAATAAAGGCGATCCAACTTCTACCGGCTACGCCATAATGCTCGGTTACGGCTTCGTTTAAATAGTCTGCGTGGCTTTTCGCATTGGGGAATTGATGAAAACAGTTTGTTTCATAAATCGGTAAATTCAGCAGCCTAACTAATTGCCCTGTATGAATTTTCACGCCTTGCTGTCTTAGCTGTGTTTCTAAGTCTTTTTCTCCGGTTGAAAGGGCGGTAATTTTCCAGCGGTTTATCTCCCTGTTTCCGCCCTCTTTTTTGCCCTGCATTTTGCCGGTTTCGTTGAAAATATCGTAGGCAATCGCTTCAAGGTCTTTTGCGTTTTTGGCTTGTCCGATTTCATCGAGAGTTAAAAAGCCATCATTTCGGGCTACTGCTTCTTGCTGAATAGCATAAGGCGTACTATTCCACGTTTTAACTAATTTTGACTTATCGCCATAAATACTATTTGCAAGGTGGATAGTTGTACTTTTCCCCTTTGAGCTATGACCGTATAAATGCACACCGAAAGAAGAAAGCCCTAAAATTTTCAGAAGTGGAGCAGTTAAGGCAGTGGCAATGCCTATCATCATTGAATAATTGCCCCTAATATTGCCGGCTATTTCGCTCTTCCAGCTCTCTAGCGTGCCTTCTGTGGTGTAGCCTAGTGTATCCATTGTTTTTTGTGTGAAATAAACCGGGCTTTTCGGCTCGCCTATCATTTCTCCATTAGGCAAAATATAAGCCCCATTCTGCCAGCCTGCAAGGGCGGTTACTTTCCAATTTCTTGGGGTTGTTTTGCTTATGGCGTGGAAATAGTCGGCTAATTTGTTTAAATAGCTTTCATTCGTCATTTTCAAGCCGTAACGCTGCATAATTTCCCAGCCGGCAGATTTACCGAAAGCAGAAAAAGCGATCGCCTCGGTGTGCGGTTTCTTGGTTTGTGGGTGTTCCCATTCAAAAATATAAAACGCTTCTCCGCTTTCGTTGTAGCCTTCGCCTTTAAGGGCGAGTGGGTTGCAAGTCCAGCGTTCCTTCTCTGATAAAATTTCGCCGGTGTCTTTGTCGATTTTTGGAATGATGTAATAAATCCCCTTGGCTCCGTTTATCTCTCGCTCTTCAAAATAAGGGCTATTTTTCGGTTGATTAGCCGCATTTTTAGCTTGAGCTTGCTCGATGATCATTTTTGTGGTGTCGTCTTCGCCTGCTCTGATTTTGGCAATATAACCGCTCATATTCTCTAAATTCTGCATTGCGTTATCGTATAGAACAGCGGTTTTGACTTTGGGGCTGTTGCGAGCAATAGCGGTACAAATTAGTGTTTTTTGCTCTTCGGTAAGTTTACCTAGCTGATAAATACTAAGCTGTTCGCAGTCACTTCCAGCTGGTGTAATGCGGATACTTGGCAAAAGAGCAAGCTCTTGTTTGCCGATAAATACAGGCTTGCAATTTTTTTCTTCTCGAATTGCCTCTAAAATCATTTTTATGCCTGTTTCGTTGTATGGCTCGGCTTCTGTGCCGGCAAAAACAGTGATTTCATCAAATTTGCCTGCGGTTTGGGCTTTGGCGTTGCGTGCATATCGTGGTTTTTGATTCGGGTTCATTTTCTTCACTCTTTCGCTGATTTTTATTGATGAACGGGCGGTAAATTCCGCCCGTTGTTTTGGTGTGTTTAGCGGTTTTTTCGTCTTGCTAATTTTGCAATTTTTCGGGCTTTTTTGACCGCTTGCATACGGTGGTTTTTAGCCTTGAAATGCCTGTTTTGCTCGGTGGGTAAACCTAAAGAATGAAAAAACATTCCGTCATCTGTGCCGTCAAATAATTCGATTACTGTACCGTTTGGTAGTGTGGTTCTATGGGTTAGCATAAATCCCCCTTATCAAAAATAACGCTTTCTAATTGCTCGAACTGCTCGGCTATATGTCTGTTATAGGCTTTTTGTAGCTCTATCATCGTTTCTATTCCGGTGTTGAGTTCTTGCCCATTGTTTGCTGTTTCTCTTACACAATCGTAAATAAAGGGGATTTGCTCGGCTATTTGCAGATTGACCGAAAAATAGAAAAAGGCCTCTTGTTTATCTATTGGTTTGTTTTCTGCTTTTGAGGCTGCCGAAAGTAGCTCTAAACCTGCTAAAGTCGTCAGCGGTATTTTAGGGATTCTACTTAAGTTTTCTGCCTGTTTTAGTTGCTCTTTCAGCTTCTCGATTTCTTTTAACTGTTCGGCTTGTTTATTGAGTAAATC
>NZ_JBXGGI010000120.1:0-11569 GCF_056854775.1 Mannheimia sp. | reverse complement strand
TATTTGTATGAAATAGCGGTAAATCCAAAGGTGGCAGAAATGCAGAGCCGAAACGTACAAACTTTGTTTGAGTGGGTGCAAGGAATGCTTGAGGGCGATGAAATTGAAGAGCCGATGAATTTGGTGAAAGTGGTTAATCGCCTGACGTTACGGGATATGCTAGAACGTGGCGAAGACGATGATGAAGCCGACCAAGTACAGCTTATGACCTTACACGCCTCAAAAGGCTTAGAGTTTCCCCACGTTTTTCTGATCGGAATGGAAGAGGGCATTTTGCCACACCAAACCAGCCTTGACGAAGAGAATGTGGACGAAGAACGCCGTTTGGCTTACGTTGGCATTACCCGAGCCCAGCAAACGCTAACCTTTTCGTTATGCAAAGAGCGTCGACAATATGGTGAAATTATCAAACCTGAACCAAGCCGTTTTTTGCTGGAATTGCCACAAGATGATTTGGTGTGGGAAAGAGATAAGCCACCGCTCACTGAGCAACAAAAAGAGGCTAAATCATCTGCTAATATTGCTAATTTAATGGCGATGCTAAAAGCGAATAAGAAATAGCAACAAGCGGTTGAATATTGGAAAATTTTTGCAAGTGATTTGCAAATTTTTAGTAAAATTTGACCGCTTGTTGATTTGATAATTTTGACTTATCTCAAGAAACGAGCGGAATACCTATTTTCAATTATTACATTGAAGTTTTCGACGTTATAGACTAAAAAGAGTTTATATAGGAGAAATAAGATGGAATTAAAAACGGTTATTGAGCAACGCAAAACGATTAAAGCCTTTAATCCTACTGTGAAAATTAGCCGTGAAGAGCTACAAGAGATGTTAGCCTTAGCACAACTTGCCCCTTCAAAAGCGAATTTACAGCCTTGGCGATTTGTAGTTGTTGATGATGAAGCAATCAAAAAAGAGCTATCGGGCAATGTTGCTTTTAATGGTCCACCTTGTGAAACGGCTTCCGCTGTGGTTGTGATTTTGGCGGATTTGCAATATGAAAAATTATTAGGTGATATTGTGGATCAGTCGGTTGAAACCGGTTGTTTGCACCCAGAGTTCCGTGATCGTAAATTTAATTTTTTACTTAGTCTTCATCAACAATTAACGGAAACAGATATTCGAGATCAAGTGTTAATTGATAGCAGTTTAACCGCTATGCAGCTGATGCTGATTGCCAAAGATAGAGGCTATGATACTCACGCAATCGGTGTATTTAACCGTAATGCGGTAGTTGATTTACTGGAAATTGACAGTTCCCGCTATTTGCCGGTAATGTTGTTGGCTATTGGTCGGGCAGCAAATCCGGCATTACCAAGTTGCCGTTTAGGCTTAGAATACACGGTGTCTTGGAATAATGGGAAAGGATTTAAAAAGTAATCAATAATTTTAAAAACAAGCGGTTGAATCTCTTAATTTTTTTGCAAAAAATTGCTAGAATTCGACCGCTTTTATTTATGGTTTTTATGGTTATGTGGGATTAATATGAATACAGAGTTAGAAACAAGAGCGAATCTTTTAAGCAAAATTATTTTTGCCAGCCGCTGGTTACAGTTACCTATTTATTTAGGTTTAATTGTTGTTCAGGGCATTTATGCTTATAAGTTTATGAAATCGCTATATCATTTGGTAGTAGATCTAAACCAAATGGATTCTAATATGGTAATGTTAGCCGTATTAAACCTTATTGATGTAGTGATGATCGCCAATCTTTTAGTGATGGTTATTGTAGGTGGTTATGAAACTTTTGTTTCCAGATTAAGAGTGGACGAGCACCCTGATCAACCGGAATGGTTGGATCACGTTAATGCGACGGTACTGAAAGTAAAACTTTCGATGGCAATTATCAGCATTTCATCTATTCACTTACTGCAAACATTTATTAATGCTTCCAACCTTGATGAGAAGCAAATGATGTGGCAAGTGATTATTCACGTTACTTTTGTGATTTCTGCTTTAGTGTTGGCATATATTGATAAAATTTTAAATGCTCAACACGTTAAACATTAATATTGATGACAGCATACATTTTTGACAAAAGTGATTATAATAAAATCGCTTTTATTATTTAAACTGATGGGAAGTGGCTTATGGCAAAACATTATGATTATATTGCAATTGGCGGTGGTAGTGGCGGTATTGCCTCCATTAATCGAGCAGCAAGTTATGGGCAGAAATGTGCCATTATTGAAGCAAAGCATTTAGGTGGTACCTGCGTTAATGTGGGTTGCGTGCCGAAAAAAGTGATGTTTTATGGGGCTCAAATTGCAGAAGCAGTTCACCGTTATGCTCCTGATTACGGCTTTGATGTCTCGGTTAATCATTTTGACTATGCAAAATTGGTTGAAAGCCGTCAAGCGTATATTGAGCGTATCCACACTTCCTATAATAATGTACTGAGTAAAAATAATGTTGATGTGTTAAATGGCTTTGCTCGCTTTAAAGATGAAAAAACCATTGAAGTAAGCTATGAAGATGGTTCAAAAGAAGAAGTAACGGCTGATCATATTTTAATTGCAACAGGCGGTCGCCCAACTATTCCGGATTTAGACGGGGCAGAGTATGGCATTACTTCAGATGGTGTATTTGCGTTAGATGCGTTGCCAAAATCGGTGGCAATTGTGGGAGCAGGTTATATTGCGGTTGAGTTAGCCGGCGTATTTAATAGCTTAGGGGTAAAAACGCATTTGTTTGTTCGCCAGCACGCACCGTTGCGTCAGCAAGATCCGCTGATTGTGGAAACCTTGCTCGAAGTATTAGCTCAAGATGGTATTGAGCTACATACCCAAGCTATTCCACAAAAAGTAACAAAAAACCAAGATGGAACACTGACTTTAATTTTAGAAGATGGGCGTGAAACTACTATTGAAACCTTAGTTTGGGCAATTGGTCGTGAGCCTGCAACCGATGTGATTAATTTGGACGTAACAGGCGTTCAAACAAATGAACGTGGTTTTATCAAAGTTGATAAATTCCAAAATACCAATGTGCCAAATATTTACGCAGTGGGTGATATTATTGAAGGTGGTATTGAATTAACGCCTGTTGCGGTTGCTGCGGGTCGCCGATTATCAGAGCGTTTATTCAACAACAAACCAAACGAGCACTTAGACTATAACTTGGTGCCAACAGTAGTATTTAGCCACCCACCTATTGGGGCAATTGGTTTAACTGAGCCACAAGCCATTGAGCAATATGGTGAAGAGAATGTAAAAGTTTATAAGTCGTCTTTTACCGCAATGTACACGGCGGTTACTCAGCATCGTCAGCCTTGCCGAATGAAATTGGTGTGTGTCGGTAAAGAAGAAAAAATCGTTGGGTTACACGGCATTGGTTTTGGTGTTGATGAGATGATTCAAGGATTTGCTGTTGCAATCAAAATGGGGGCAACAAAGGCGGATTTTGACAATACCGTTGCTATTCACCCAACAGGTTCAGAAGAATTTGTAACAATGCGATAAATATAATAGAATATGACGATGAATAGGAAATATTTTCTAATAAATTTTTAGGGAACATATGAAGGCATCTCTTAGTTTAGTAGCTTTATGTTCGTTTATGATTGGAAGTGCTTACGCCCAAATCAGTCATAAAACCAATGTAAATAGTTCTAAACAACAAGACAATAAACCGGCATTTAAAATTTCGGAACGTAGAGTACTAAAAGCACCTCCAAAAGAAGAGGAGGAAGTTAGTAGCTTTTCTATGGAGGAGTTACGTGTCGGTGCTCAACGAATTCTTGATAGAGCCGAAGTACAGTACTATAAATCTCAATGCCGATATGCATTTATGTCTGATAGAGATGTGATTGAAAACCGCTGCGAAAGCAAGAAAATTTCCCGACCAAGATAAAAACGGAGCTTATGCTCCGTTTTTTAGTTACTCGCCTTGAAATAAGAATGGATTTACACCGCTTCTCGATAAGCCTTTTTGTTCCATTTCAGAATCTAAAAACAGGCTGGCTAAATCGTCCGCTACAGGCTCAACATTAAAATCTTTATCTTGATAAAGCACTTTTAAGTAAGAGTGGCAATCTCCACAGCTTTCTGCTTTTACGGCTGCTTCAGCAGAGTCTAAACTCCAATAATCTAACTTTCCTGTTTCATCGCAGTTTGTACATTTTGAACGTACTACGTGCCATTCACTTTCACATAAAGAGCAGTGTAAATAGCGTAAACCTTGTGCTTCGCCAAAATGAATCACGCTGGTAACAGGGGCGGAGTTACAAACAGGGCAAAAATGTTTATGCCCCACTTCAGCACGTGTATTACGAGGTAGCTGCTGTGCTAATTGTACCCAATACAGAGAAAGGGCAGCCCAAATAAATACTGCCTTGTCTGCTGCTACAAGTTCATAATGCTCATTTAAAAGATTATCTGCTAAGGTCTCTAACTCAGAAGCAGAGGCTTTTTCCAACCATTCTAGTGTTGGGAGTATGGTGTCATTAGCATAAGGTTTGAATTTATCAATAATAGCGAATAATAGCTCTCGCCACTCATCACTACGTTGGAAATTTTTGCTGTTTAATGGTTTATCGCCTTGTGTTAATTCTACACAAGCGGTTATTTTTTCCGAATAATTTGCAATTGGTCTGCTAGTTAATAATTCCAGCTGAATATCCACTAAGTTGGCGGAGAATTCCATATAATCGCCAAACGGATTTTCTTTGGCTAACTCGCGTAAACGCTTTGCACGGCGAGAGTAGAGATTTTTAGGGTTAGCAAAAAGTAATTCAGGTTGTTGGAATGAACTTGCAACTTGTTGAATTTCATCTTGCTGTAAAATTTTGATACTCATAACTTTCCTAAGTTATATAACATAGTCATAAAATAAAAGTGCGGAATTCTCCGCACTTTGTGTGATTATTGGATAGTGTTATCTTTCTTAACGTGTTTTTCGATTTCAGGTAACACTTCTTCACGATACCATCTTGGGTGGTGCTTTTTCGCCCAGCGAACCGTTACCCAGCCTTCAACCATACCTCTGATTGAGCCTTTTACCCAGAATGCCATATAGATATGCACTAAGATACCGGTAAATAACATAAATGCCATTGTAGAGTGAAGTAAAATCGCAATTCTAATTACAGGAATTGAGAAATATGCTGAGAAGAATTGTCTCCACATAATAATTCCCGTAATTAAAAGGGTAAACATTGCAATAATCAATGTCCAGAAGAGTAATTTCTGACCTAGATTATATTTGCCGTTATCGGCAACCGCGTGTTCATTACCTTTTAACACCTCAACAATACCTTTTGCCCAGCGAATATCGTTTTTCTCAGGAATATTATGATGCCAGTACATTAATGCAACAATGCTAAATGCAATGAACATAATGATCCCTGTGAAAGGGTGTACCGCACGAGCAATTTGTGGTGTACCTAAGATCTCTGTTAGCCAAGCAAAATCAGGAAAGAAGAATGCTACACCGGTAAACATCGTCATAAAAAATGAAATAACGAGAAACCAGTGGCTAACACGAGCTAACGGCTTATGACGAACGATTTTGGTATCATTCGTAACGATAAATGGCTTACTCATGTCTATCTCCTTCTCTAATATCGTGGTGGTGATCTTCAACATCTTCCTCAACGTTTGGACCAACGGTTACATAGTGTGCTACTTCAGCTAATGCTAAGCCACCTAATGCAACGGCTGCAACCGGTTTTAAGATGTCTTTCCATAGCGTAACTGTGGTGTCAATTTTCGGATCTTTTGGTAAACCTGAATAAAGTTCCGGTTTATCTGCGTGATGTAATACATACATAACGTGTGTACCACCCACACCTTCAGGGTCATAAAGACCTGCATTTTCATAACCACGAGCTTTGAGGTCTGCAATACGTTGTTCCGCATAGAACTTCATTTGTTCTTTGCTACCGAAGCGAATTGCACCTGTTGGGCAAGTTTTCACACAAGCCGGCTCTTGACCTACCGTTACACGATCCACGCATAATGTACATTTGTAAACGCGATTATCTTCCGGGTTCATACGTGGAATGTTGAACGGACAACCTGCGATACAGTAACCACAACCGATACATTTATCAGATTGAAAATCCACAATACCGTTGGCGTATTGAATAATTGCACCCGGAGCCGGGCAGGCTTTTAAGCAGCCCGGTTCGGTACAGTGCATACAGCCGTCTTTACGGATTAACCATTCTAAGCGGTCATTTTCTTCAACTTCGTTGAATCGCATTACCGTCCACGCTTTTGAATTCAGATCAGCAGGGTTATCGTAAACACCAACACAAGCAGCATTGACATCAGAGCGGATATCATTCCACTCTGAACAACCTACCTGACAAGCCTTACAGCCGATACAGGTAGTTACATCAATTAATTTTGCCACTTCTACTTGGTGCGAACGAGCCTGCGGTGCAGGTGTTAAATCAGAGGTTGCGGAGATCTTAATAATGTTTTGAGATTGAACTACACCCATTTTTAGCCTCCAATTCTCTCAATGTTTAACAACATACATTTAGACTCTGGCGTATTAGAGCTCGGGTCGCCTGAACGTACGGTTAAGTTATTTGCAAAATAACCTTTTTTCGCACCGGTAGTTGCTGCAAATCCCCAGTGAATCGGAATGCCGATAGTGTGGATTGGCTTACCGTCAGACACTAATGAGCGAATACGTTTCGTTACTACTGCAACAGCTTTAATTTCACCACGTTTAGACCAAACACGCACTTTATCACCGTTTTTAATGCCTCTCTCTTCAGCTAATTTCTCGCCGATTTCAACAAATTGCTCCGGTTGAGCGATAACGTTGATCATCGAGTTCTTCGTCCAATAGTGGAAGTGCTCGGTTAAGCGGTAAGTTGTACCTACATACGGGAACTCATCACTTGTACCTAAATCCGCTTTATCCGTTGGTAAAATACGAGCAACCGGGCTGTAAATTACATTAGGATGTAACGGGTTAGTACCGATTGGTGTTTCTAACGGCTCGTAGTGTTCCGGGAATGCACCATCAATCATACGTTCACGCACAAACAAGCCTGATACACCTTCTGGTTGCATAATAAATGGCATTGTTGGTGCATTTGGTGGTGCTGTACCGAAGTCAGCCACATCAATGTAGTTCCAGTTTTTACCGTTCCATTTCACTAATTGGCGTTTTGGATTCCAAGGCTTACCACTTAAATCCGCTGATGCACGGTTATATAGAATACGGCGGTTTGCCGGCCACGCAAATGCCCAACCTAAGGTGTTACCTAAGCCTGATGGGTCTGAGTTATCACGGTTAGCCATTTGGTTACCTTTTTGCGTCCATTGACCTGTATAGATCCAGCACGCACCAGAGGTTGTACCGTCATCACGCATTTGACCGAAACTTGAAAGTAATTCGCCTTTCTTGACAATAATATTGCCATCTGCATCTTTCACATCTTCTAACGCATAACCGTTATTTTCTTTCGCAATTTCTTCTGCTTTTGGCTCAAGCGGATTTGCGTAATTCCAAGTCATTGCTTCTAATGGCTCGACTGGTGCTTTACCACCTTCTTTATGGTAAAGATGGATTAATTCAGCACGAATTTCAGATAAGATATCAATATCCGGTTTTGCTTCGTGTGGAGCATCAGCCGCTTTCCAGTGCCATTGTAACCAACGACCTGAGTTTGCAATAGAACCATCTTCTTCTGCGAAACAAGTTGTTGGTAAACGGAACACTTCCGTTTGGATTTCCGCAGAATTTACATTATTGAACTCGCCGTGATTTTTCCAGAACTCAGAAGTATCGGTTACAAGCGGGTCAAAAATAACTAAATATTTCAAATTGCTTAATGCTTTGATGATTTTCTGTGAGTTCGGGTAAGAGGCAATCGGGTTCATACCTTGACAGAAGTAACCGTTGATTTTACCTTCATACATCTGCTCAATGAAACGGAAGTGGTCTATACCACCTTTTTGTAGTTTCGGCAGATAGTGGAAACCAAACTCGTTTTCCGCAGTTGCTTTATCGCCATAGAACGATTTCATCATACTGATGAAGAACTTCGGTGTATTTGCCCAATAGTTGGTTTGACCTGCACCCATTGTTTTTGGCGTAATACGCGTTAAGAATGCTTCTAATGAAACATCTGTTTCGCTTGGTAATGGTAAGTACGCTGGAAGACGTGCAGGGAATAAACCTAAGTCGGTAATACCTTGTACATTTGAGTGTCCACGTAACGCATTTACACCACCGCCTGCAACACCGATGTTACCGCACAGTAACTGGATAATTGCCATTGAGCGAATGTTTTGTGCACCAACGGTGTGTTGAGTCCAACCTAACGCATAAAGGAAAGTCGCAGCTTTATCCGGTGCAGAGGTTTTTGCAATCTCTTCACAGAAAATCAAGAAGTCTTTTTGTGGCGTACCTGTAATACGTTCAACCATTTCAGGCGTATAGCGAGAAACGTGTTCACGTAACATATTTAGTACACAGCGAGGATCTTGAAGAGTCATATCCCGTTTCGGATTGCCTTCTTCATCCATTTGATATGCCCAAGTCGATCTATCTTTATAAGTACGGGTTGCCTCATCATAGCCGGTGAATAAACCGTCTTCAAATTTAAAGCCTTCGTGTACTAAGAAAGTCGCATTGGTATAGTGTTTAACATATTCGTGCTGAATTTTATCGTTTTTCAGCAAATAGTTTACCGCACCTAATAAGAATGCAATATCCGTACCCGGACGGATTGGCATATAGATGTCAGAAACTGCAGCACTACGGTTAAAGCGTGGATCTACCACCATTAACTTAGCGCCGTTTTGTTTTTTCGCTTCAATTGCCCAGCGGAAACCGACAGGGTGAGCTTCAGCGGCATTACCGCCCATTACGATAACGAGATCAGCGTTCTTAATATCAACCCAGTGGTTGGTCATCGCACCGCGACCAAATGATGGAGCAAGACTTGCTACCGTTGGTCCGTGTCAGATACTCGCTTGGTTGTCGGTAAATACCATACCGAGAGAACGAATCCATTTTTGCGTGATGATACCTGTTTCGTTACTACACGCAGAACCTGCCAAGAAACCGGCGGTTAGCCAGTGATTAACCGGTGTACCTTCTGCATTTTTTTCAATGAAGTTTGCATCACGGTCATCTTTAATATGGCGAGAAATACGTTCCACAGCTTCGTGCCAAGAAATGCGTTTCCATTCACTTGAACCCGGCTCACGCACCTCCGGATAATGTACACGGCGATCACTATTTACATAGTCTAATGCTCCGGCACCTTTCGGACATAATGCCCCACGACTTACTGGATGGTCAGAGTCGCCTTCAATATGAATAAGCTTCCCTTTGCTATTCATTGCTTCGCCGCCTAAGCTGTACATAATCATTCCACAGCCTACAGCACAGTAAGTACAGGTTTGGCGAGTTTCTTTCGCTCTTAAGAGCTTATACTCGCGAGGGGCGGCTAATGCTGCCGTTGGGGCAAAGCCCAACATTGCAGCAGAAGTACCCGCCATACCACCTGCACAGACCTTAAAGAACTTACGTCTTGAGATCTGCATAATCACTCCAAAATCACATAATGTGGTAAATAAAAGTAAAGTTGATCAAAAAATTAAGTTAATAAATTGATCGAAGAGGTGTATCATTTTCCTCTTAATAAAAGGAAATGAATATACTCTTTTGTCGGTAAATAGGTTAAATATCAAATTAATTTGATTTAAACCAAATTTAAGTGCCGATATGATACAACTTTTTAACAAAATAAACCACTTTTTAAGCATAGAAGAGATGAATATTGTGAATAAGATCACAAAAATAGATGCCAAAAAATTATTATTCTCAACAACGGAGCTTAAACAGCAAAATTGTGAAGATAATTTGATTTCAGAAGTGCCTGTTGCTTTAGTTTATAATGGCATTTCTCATACGGTGATGATGACAACCCCTTCGGATTTAGCCGACTTTGCACTCGGTTTTTCCTTAGCGGAAGGGATTTTGAATTCTCCGCAAGAATTATACGGGCTAGATATTATTGAGCAAGAAAATGGTGTGGAGATTCAACTTGAAATTTCTACCCGACAATTTGTGCAATTAAAAGATAAACGCCGTTCAATGGCAGGCAGAACAGGATGTGGCATTTGTGGCGTAGAGCAGTTAGAACAAGTCAATCAAAGTTGCAAAATTGTTAAAAAAAATAACCGCTTGCAAGGTGTTAATCCGCTTATTTTAGAAAGTTGTTTAGAGCAGCTGGAAAACGCACAAACATTATCGCAAAAAACAGGTGCAAGCCACGCAGCTGCCTTTTTCAGTGTGGAGGGGGAATTACTTGCCATTCGGGAAGATGTGGGGCGGCACGTAGCATTAGACAAATTGATTGGCTGGTATGCTAAAGCAGGCTTTCCAAATGGTTTTGTCTTTGTTACCAGCCGAGCCAGTTTTGAAATGGTGCAAAAATGCCTAGCAGTTGGAATTGAAATGTTATGTGCTATTTCAGCTACAACCGAAATGGCGGCAAAAATGGCTCGTGATAATCAATTCACATTATTGGCATTTGTTCGCAAAGGAAAAGCCACCATTTATTCGGGAGAAGAGAGATTATCTCTTAAATAGCAATGGATATCGCACTTTTATTAGCAGACAAAATTTTACAACTTACCTTAATGGTTCTGTTAGGCTACGTTATTGTAAAAACAAAACTTTTAACTTCAGAACAAAGTTATCCAATTTCAATTATCGGGCTTTATATTATTAGCCCAGCAATGCTGATAACAGCCTTTCAAGTCGATTACACCACCGAAACACTTAATGGTTTATATCTTGCCTTTGTTATCTCAATCATTTTTAGTGCATTGTTGATTTTATTGGGCTGGATACTCAAGAAAAGTGCGAAATTAGATAATATTGAACAAGCCACAACCATTTATTCCAATTCAGGAAATTTAATTATTCCAATTGTAGCTTCTCTTTTGGGACCTGAATGGGTTATTTATTCCACCGCTTTTATTGTCGTGCAAAGTGTCCTGTTTTGGTCGCATTTACGGGCTTTAATCTGCGGTAAAGGTAGTGTACCGTTGAGAAAAATTATCTTAAATATCAATATTCTTGCCATTATTGTGGGAATGGCGTTATTCCTCTTGCATATTAAGTTACCAACAACGATTGCCAGCACCTTGTCCGGTTTAGGCAATATGATCGGACCTTTATCAATGCTGGTTGCAGGTATGCTAATTGCCGCAATTCCATTTAAAGAAATTATTACCGATAAACGGATTTATTTGATTACATTTCTGCGTTTAATCTTTATTCCGCTGATTCTATTAGGTGTGATTAAATTATGTGGTTTTGAAAGCTGGGTTATTAATGGTGAAACCATTGTGATGATTACCTTTCTTGCTACAATCAGCCCTTCCGCCGCAACTATCACACAAATGGCGGTTGCCTACGGGCAAGATGCTAAAAAGGCGAGTGCAATTTATGGAGTTACCACCCTATTATGTGTGTTTACGATGCCAATTATTATTTGGCTTTACCAAATCATATAACAAAACAAGCGGTTAATTCCTTGCAAAATTTTGCAAGGAATTAACCGCTTGCTTATATCTAAATC
>NZ_JBXGGI010000119.1:0-3261 GCF_056854775.1 Mannheimia sp. | reverse complement strand
CCATCTTCTCCGGTATTTAATGCTTTTTGAGCTCCTGCCATTAATTCACCACGAGAGCCTGATACAATATCTTTAATAGTACGAGAACCAATTTCAGAACGCAGACGGTCGCTGACTTTACGACGTAATAAATCAGCTGCTTTTTGATAATCGCCACCTGTTGAGGTGTAGAATTGACCAAAGTCGCTAATTCGCCATTTCACATAGGAATCTACCAAGAGGTCTTTTTTCTCTACCGTTACAAAGCGGTCTTCTTGACCATCTAGCGTTTGAATACGGGCATCTAACACTTTCAAGCTATCAATAAACGGCATTTTGAAATGAATACCCGGTTGGTAAACCACCACTTTTTGATCGCTATCACGATGAACTTTGTTAAAACGTAACATAATGCCACGCTCGCCTTCGTTTACAATGGTTACTGATTGCAGTACAACAAATGCTACCACAGCCAGTACAGGTAATAATAATTTACGCATTATTAAAATCTCCCTTTACGAGTTTGGTCTATTTGCTGCTCTGCTGATTGTGGCTGAACCTGTATTCTTGGTTGAACAACCGGTGGCGGTGCAACTTGTGTTTGTACCGGTGCGACTTGTTGCTCAATTTTTTGTTGATCAAATTTAGGAGCTGATGAATTATTCATTAACTTATCAAAAGGTAATACATTTAAATTATTACCTGATGAATCCATCACAACTTTAGGTGTGTTTTTCATCACCTTTTCCATCGTTTGAATATATAAACGCTCTCGAGTCAGCTCTGGCGAAGCCTTGTATTCAGGTAATAATTGGCTTAAACGTTCAACTTCCCCTTTTGCATTTAACACAACAGCTTCTTTATAGGCTTCTGCTTGTTCAATCGTACGCTGTGCTTGACCGCGAGCAATCGGCTCTTCCCCTCTTGCATAAGCTTCCGCCTCACGAATTAAACGCTGCTCATCTTCTTGTGCTTTAATCGCATCATCAAATGCTGCTTTTACATCTTCAGGTGGACGAGCGTATTGGAAGTTCACATCCGTTACCAACAAGCCCATATCATAGGTTTTGATGATCTCACGCAAAGTAGCCCACGTTCTCTCACGCACCGTTGCTCGACCTGTGGTTAGAATTTCGTCCATTGTCATATGACCGATCACATAACGTAACGCACTGTCTGTAGCTTGCTTTAAACTTTCATCAGGATTGCTCACACTAAACAGATATTTAGCAGGATCTTCTACGCGATACTGAACCGTCATCTCAACTTGAACCATATTTTCATCTTGAGTAAGCATTGAACCGCTCGTATTTAACTCAGAAACACGTTCTACGTTTACTCTAGTTACAGAATCAATAAAAGTTGGCTTCCAGTTCAAGCCCGGCATAACGATATTATCAAGTTTACCTAAACGGGTAACGACACCTCGCTCAGCCTCTTGTACAGTATAAAAACCTGAACCAGCCCACACCGCAGCGGCAAGTCCTAAAACAACAGGTAGAAATTTGCCAAATCCGATACTATTTGGATTGCTAGAACCATTATTAGGCGATTTTCCACCGCCCATTTTTTTCAATAGACTGCTGAAAACTTCTTCTAAATCAGGTGGTTGCTGTTCGTTTCGTTGATTATTGGTTGGTCCTTGTTGTGAGCCTTGAGCAGGACCTTGCCCTTGATCTTGTTCTTGCTGTTCAGGCTTTGGCTCAGATCTTCTCTGCCCCGGCTTCCCCCAAGGGTCTTGCTGATTACCTGATTCATTCCACGACATAAATATCTCCAAAAATAAAATCGAATCGCACTTTAAAATTTAAAACGCAAGTTAAAGATTGTACCTATTTAGTCATCATTTGACTAGGCTTATCTGATAAAACAAGCGGTCTTTTTTTGCTATTTTTTTGCAGATTTACCCTTGTGCAAGCAATATTCAAATCACAAAAAAAGAGGGCGATAAATTCGCCCTATTTTTGCTTTAATTTAATTATAACGCTTGTTTAATAAATTCAGCCATTTGTGCGTGTGGAAGAGCACCAACTTGTTGTGCAACAACCTCACCGTTTTTAAATAAAAGTAAAAATGGAATGCTACGTACACCAAATTGTGCCGCTACATTTGGATTTTCATCTACGTTCATTTTTGCAATTTTTACTTTGCCTTCAAATTGTGCATCAACCGATAACTCGTCAAGCACAGGTCCGATCATACGGCAAGGACCACACCACGGTGCCCAAAAGTCTAACAATACAGGCACATCTGATTTTAAAACATCTTGTTCAAATGTTGCATCTGTTGTGTGAATAACATTACTCATAAATTTGTCCTTACACATCTAAATAAAAAAGAAACGCCCCAACTGATTACGAGTTAAGGCGTACAGCTTTTGCTAAGATAGTGATTAATCAATGAAATTTCAAGTAAGATTTACCGATTAAATCAATCACTATTCATTTTCTAATTCTTTATTTTCATCTTTTGGTAGAATTAAATTCAAAATGAGTGCAAATAGTGAGCCAACAGTAATGCCCGACCCAAATACTTCTTTTACAAACGAAGGGAGTTTATCTAATAACTCCGGGCGAGTAGTAACTGCTAAGCCACAACCGATTGAAATCGCAATAATTAACCCGTTACGTTTTGAACGTTCTACCTTGTCTAACATTTGGATACCTGCTGCAATAATCATCGCAAACATCATTAAGCCTGCTCCACCTAAAACCGGGGTTGGAATAGACACAATCAAGGCTCCAAACCAAGGGAAAATACCGGCTAATACCAATAAGCAGCCCATCACAGTTACAACATAGCGGCTTGCAACACCGGTTAAAGAAATCACACCGATATTTTGGGCGAATGATGAAAATGGCGTGGTAGACATAATTGCTGCAAATGCTGAGCCTAGTCCATCACATAACACGCCTCCACGTAAATGTTTACCTGTAATTTCGGTTTGTGTCGCATTTCCTAACGCTAAAAAGTTACCGCTTGATTCCACAATGGTTACTAAATAAGCTATGCTCATCCCAATAATACCTGAAATCGGGAAAGCAAGCCCAAAATGCAATGGCTGAGGAATTGCCACAACATCGGCTGATTTCACGTTATCAAAGTTTATCCAACCTAAAGCTAAAGCCACTACATAGCCTAC
This sequence comes from Mannheimia sp., assembly GCF_056854775.1. Classification (NCBI taxonomy): domain Bacteria; kingdom Pseudomonadati; phylum Pseudomonadota; class Gammaproteobacteria; order Pasteurellales; family Pasteurellaceae; genus Mannheimia; species Mannheimia sp. The sequence goes on along the minus strand of NZ_JBXGGI010000119.1, from coordinate 140 downwards.
CATCATACCAATCACAATTGCAGCTGCTGAAAAAATGCCTTTGCCCCATTGTACTAAAATCACAACCAGAACCAGCACAAAAGTCGCCATTGCAAGATTAGCAGGATCGGCATAATGTGCATCACCTCTTTGACCGCCTG
>NZ_JBXGGI010000118.1:0-3535 GCF_056854775.1 Mannheimia sp. | reverse complement strand
TTAGGGCTAATAGTGTTTCGCTGGTACTACTTTTACTGCCGTGATGTCCAACTTGTAAAAAGTCAATTTTCCCGACATTTGGGGCAAATTGGCGTTCTTGCTCTGTGCCGGAATCCCCTGTGAGCAAAATCTGCAAGCGGTCATTTTTTGCTAAAATCACGCAAGAATCGTGATTTTTAGCTCGCTCTACCAAGTGAATAGGATAAATTGCCGATAAATACCATTTACCGAACTGCCACGATTTTCCTTGAATACAAGGTTCTGGCTCAACATTGTGGTAGCGAACTTTGCTTGAGCTAATCAGCCGAGCGTTTGGATAAGCAGATAATAAATCCATCACGCCACCTGAATGATCGTTATCATCGTGGCTGAGAAAAATCGCTTCCACAGAAATGCCATTGCGTTTTAAATAAGGCAGTATTTCAAGTTTTGCCATTGAGTTTCTCTCGCCATCATTTGATTGCCAACTTGACCCCGTATCGTAAATTACCGCTTTATTTTGTTCATCAATCAACGCCATTGCCAACCCTTGCCCGACATCAAACATAATCCATTCCGCTTTGGTTTGATAAGCCCATTTATACAAATAAAAACTTAGATTGAACAATATAGATAATGCAATTGCACTTAACCATTTTTCATAAGCCAGCCCATATAATTTGCAATAAAGACATAATAAAACCAACAAGTTAAGTGAAAGCAGCTGCCATTGTTGCCAATAGCTGAGCGTAATCCAAGCATTAGAAAGTGGAGCTAATAACCATAAACTAGATTGAGCGAGATAATCCGCTAATTGCCAAGTGGCGAACAGGTTATCAGTTAATAAACTGAATAAAATAAGCGGCACAAGCAAGAAACTGTAAAGAGGTACAATAATCAGATTGGCAAGTAACGCAAAAGCGGATACTCCCTCAAAAAAATAGAGCTGAACAGGCGAGAAAATCAGCCAAATTCCAATTTGTAAATGCAAAAGCGATAACCACAAGCGGTTAAATTTCGTCATTTTTTTACGAGTTTCATCAGAAATAAAGCGACTTAACGGGAAAACTTGGTACCACAGAATCAAGCTCGCTACCGCCAATACAGAGAGCCAAAAACTGTCAGACAGTAAACTCAGCGGATCAATAACAACCAATAAAGCCACAATTATCCACCAAAATTGCCAAGCGGTGTAATGGCGTCTTAAACATTGGCAAAGTAACACAAATGCAATGGCGAATAAGGCTCTTACTGTCGGCACAGCAAAGCCGGCTAAATAGCTGTAAATAAAGGCAGTTAAAAAGCCGATTGCCCTTGCAAAATAAAGTGAAAATCCGACCGCTTGTAACCATTCTAGTCTACTATTTAAACAAAGCCATTGCACACTTTTCGCTAGATAAAATCCAAACAACATCGCAAGCCCAATATGCAATCCTGAAATAGCAATTAAATGAGCAGTGGCGGTTTGTTGAAATTGTTCCCAATGTTTGGTCTCTAACCAAGCCCGCTCTCCAAAAGCTAAAGCTAATAACAAGCCTTGTGTAGGTAAACTATCTGTTTCTGCTTTGACTTTATTTAGCCGGTCTGTCCGAAAGCTTTTCTCTGTTTGTACGAATTGTTCAACTTTACGTACAGTTGCCGTCATATTGATATGATTGGCGAAATACCAACGTTGGCGGTCAAAATTACCTATATTGCTGCGAGTTGAAATTGGACGAATATTCAGTTCGGCTTGGTAATATTGATCAAGTAATAACGGCTGCTCTGCTTGCCAATTTAGGTAGATATTTTCGCCTGTTTGAAGTGTGGCTATCGCCGTTTGATAATCTGTCTGCTTAAGAATTTTGCTGATTTTAAACTGCGTGAGCTGTTTACTAGCGGTTATATTTTCTGCATTTTTTGCAACTTGGACAATGTAAAAATAACTCATACAAATGATCACACCAAGCACAAAAGTGAGTTTAGTTCGAGCAAAAATGCCATAGAACAAAATCATTCCGCCAAAAGCGATGCCACCTAATAGTCCATCTTTAGGCAAAAACAAAATAGGCAGGTGGAATAGAAAAATGGCAATACAAAAACGATCCAACATAGCAAACAGAGTGAATTTTTAATCTGAGTATGCCGTTTAAATCAAAAGTTTTCAGAATAAATATGTAAATTTTCGACGTAGATCGCAAAAATAACGCAAAAAGAAAGGCAGACTAAAAAGTCTGCCTTTAGTGAAGTATATTATGCTGATTTTTGATCTTCAGAGTAGCTTACCGCAGCGGTAAATAATACGTCTGTTGATGAATTTAGAGCGGTTTCAACCGAGTCTTGAATAACGCCAATCACAAAGCCAACACCAATGACTTGAGCAGCAATATCATTTGGAATACTAAATAAGCTACAAGCTAATGGAATTAACAATAATGAACCCCCTGCAACACCTGAGGCACCACAAGCACAGATTGAGGCTACAACACTTAATAATAATGCAGTTGAGAAATCAGGCTGAATACCTTGTGTATATGCTGCTGCAAGCGTTAATACGGTAACGGTAATTGCAGCACCTGCCATATTAATGCTTGCACCAAGAGGGATGGCAACAGAAGCTATTTCATCACGTACACCTAAACGTTTCGCCAAGTTCATATTTACAGGAATATTCGCAGCAGAGCTACGGGTAAAAAATGCCGTTACACCACTTTCACGTAAACAAGTGAATGTTAATGGGTATGGATTGCGGCGAATTTTCCAAAATACTAATAATGGATTTAATACTAATGCTACAAATAACATTGCACCTACTAATACTAATAATAAACGAGCATAGCCTTCAAACGCATCTAAACCGTTTACTGCAACGGTTTCTGCCACTAAACCAAATACGCCGATAGGTGCAAACGCAATCACAACTTTCACCACAAAAGAAACCGCATTTGATAAATCATTTAAAAATGCTTTTGAACTTGCTGAACCGTGGCGGAATGCGATACCCAAGCCGATAGACCAAGCTAAAATACCGATAAAGTTACCGTTACTTAATGCGGTTAATGGATTATCTACCAAGTTAAAAATCACAGTTTTTAAGATTTGACCGATGCCTTCCGGTGGTGCTAAACCGTCCGGACTTGCAGTTAATTCTAGCGTAGTTGGGAACATAAAACTTAATACAACTGCTGTTAATGCAGCCAAGAAAGTCCCTAATACATAAAGCACTAAAATCGGTTTTAATTTGCTGTCTGATCCCACTTCTTTATTTGCAATCGCAGATAACACTAATACAAACACTAAAATAGGAGCGATAGCACGAAGCGATTTCACAAAGAATTGACCTAATACGCCAACATTTACTGCCCAATCTTTATTAATAAATGCCAGTAATACCCCTAGCACTAAACCAATGGCGATGCGTAATACAAGATTACCGCCAAGAATTTTTGAAGATAATGAATTACTCATAAAATTTCACTTATGTAAGACAAAAAATAAAAAAGGATAAATAATATTTATCCACCTAATAAAATAGGTTTGTAGATTAGCTGAAAATCAGACAATATGGAATAAACAA
>NZ_JBXGGI010000117.1:0-16212 GCF_056854775.1 Mannheimia sp. | reverse complement strand
GGTAATCATTTGCTTCAAAGGTTTCTACCAAGTTTTTCATACCCGATAAAGCTTGCTTTGTATATCCACTATTAATTGCAGGTTGCCCACAGCACCCCTGCTTTTCTAAAAAGGTGATTTTACAACCTAATTTTTCCAATAAAAGTACGGAGTTTTTCGCAACCCCTGCTTTCATCACATCTGCAATGCAGGTTACATAGAAATTAACGTTCATAAAGAACCCCACAATAAAAATAAAAATAAAAATAAAAATAAGAATTAAACTCAGACTGCCCTTTTTAAGACAGAGAAAGGAAGGGCGATTTGCAAAACATCAGCAAAATCTGACCGCTTCCTTTTTATCTTCATTAGATATTAACTATCCGGTTACACATTATAGAAGATTGGTACTATTAATAGTGCAGCAACTGCGGCAATTACACCATATACAACCATCGGAACAACCGTTTTCTTAATGATAGTACCCTCTTGTTTTTCGATACCTGTTACTGAACATACCGCAACAATGTTATTGATACACACCATATTACCCATTGCACCACCTACAGATTGTAATGCTAAGATTAGGGTTACTGATAAACCAACTTGTTGTGCTGTTGCGTATTGTACTGTACCGAAGGTTAAGTTAGATACCGTGTTAGAACCTGAGAAGAACGCACCGATTGCACCTAAGAATGACGCAAATAATGTCCAAGATTGACCTGTGAACTCTGCAAAACTTCTACCGATAACTTGTACCATTGACTCTGAGCCACCAATCAACATTAATTTTACCATAATAATTGCACCTAAAAGGGCTAAAAATGGTTTTTTAACTTGGCTTAACGATGTACCGAAAATATCTTTGGTATTTCTAGCGGATACCGAGAAAATCGGTAAGCAGATTAATACCGTAATCACAAACGGAATTAATGCCGGTACATAAAGTAACTTATAGCTGGTTGCAACGTTCGTGCCTAAAATATTTTTCAGTGCGAAAATCAAACCTTGGCTGATTTCAAAGTTAGCAAAACCTAGTGAACTTGCAATCCAAGTCGTCGCATCATTTAACCACGCTTTAAGTGGAAGTTGTTGAATACGGGTAATCACTAAGATGAAGATTAACAAACCTGTTGGTAATAATGCTTTCGCTACTTCACCAAAAGTTGCTTTTTCGCCTGCAAGATTATTCTCAGTTTTCGCTAAACCAATACCTGCATTTGCTACAAATACAGAAACCAATAAACCAATTGCACCTGCCACTAATGAAGGGAATTCATAGTTAAATTGAGCAATAATAAAGTAAGGCACAACACAAGCTAGAATACTAATGTAGATAAACACAATATTCTGACGAATTTCTTTCCAGCTTACAATTAAACGCAATGCCATAATTGGAATAATGAATGCCGCAATTGAGTGAATTAGAGCGGTTATAGAGCCGATTTCAAGCACTTGTGCATCACTTAATAAACCATCTTTTAATAATGGTCCCATACCGAACCACGTTGGCGTACCTACTGCACCAAATGAAACCGGTACAGAGTTCATCACTAACGCTAACATAGCTACTTGTAATGGTTTAAAACCTAAACCAACTAAGATTGGAGCCGCAATAGCAGCAGGCGTACCGAAACCGGATGCACCTTCAATCATAAATGCAAATGCCCAACCGATAATCATTAACTGTGCAACCGGGTTTGGATTGATTGCTCCCAACCATTTACGCATTGTGTTAGTTGCACCGGACACTTCAGAGAAACGGTTAAATAAAATTGCACCGAATACTACAGTAATCGGCGTTAATACATCACCTAAACCTGCAATAATATTTGCAAAGACTAATGTAACATCGTTACCAAAATAGGTAAGTTGAAGAATAAAAATAAGTAAAGCTGTCAGTGGAAGAGCCACATAAGACGGCAACGCATTGCGTTTTACCATTAAATAAATCAGTAAAACAATTGGGAAAATGCTCAGAAAAAGAGCCATAGAACACCTCATTTATGATTATAAAATGACCTGAGTGGTCGGACTGGTTAAGCATTCTACAGATTAAAAAAAGCGATGTAACTAACTTGTTGTAAATTTGTGATCTAATTCAAATTTTTAGGGTGCGTATGATTAAAAAAAAGCCTAAATTTTTTATGAATAACTCCCAATAGTTATTCATTTGGAGCTTATTTTGCAAAATTTTTATAAAATTTAACCGCTTGTTATCTATTTTTACAATTCCATCAAGTATAATCAGTCGGAATTATTTTACTCTTTAAGGAAATGTTATGTCTTTAACCTCTAATAACCGCTATCTTGCCATTTTTGGTGTTATTTTAGCCATAGGTTTGATGGCAGCAGCCTTTATTCTTGGACATCAATTTAAAAATTTACAACAAACAGGTGTGATTACCGTAAAAGGACTTGCCCGAAGCTGAGCATAAAGCGACACTAGGTACTTGGCGGGTATCTATTTTCGGTTGGGGCTTAACTTATAACGATGCGATGAAAGCTAATCAGCAAAACTTAAATCAAGCCGTTAAGTTTTTAAAAGAACAAGGTTTTGTGGATGGAGAACGTGAAATTACCGAGCTTTCCGTGAATGAGAGAACAGAGTACTATGTAGATGAGTTTGGCAAAGATCGCTCTCGTCAAAATGGTTATAACGCAACACGTTCTATTGTGCTTTCAACCAAAGACCTAGCCAAATTACAAAACGGATTATCAAAAATCCAATTCTTACGGGCTGAAAACGAAGCCATTGATTTTAGCCAGCCCGATTATTATTTAGAGAATTTGGAAGAAATCAAACGTGATTTAATTGCTAAAGCAACCCAAGATGCCTACGTGCGAGCAGAAGAATTTGCCAAAACCAGCAATGTGAAAGTCGGCTTATTACGCTCCGCATCACAAGGTTCATTTGATATTAAATCAAGCCGCCCACCCAAATACTGAAGATAGTGATGATAGCTATGGTGGCAGTTATGATACTTCAACCATCGACAAAAAAGTCCGCTTGGTTGTAACCATTCAATACGCAATTAATTAACAAAAAAAGACCGCTTGCAAGCGGTCTTTTTTCTACTGAATTTTACAAATTACACATTGAAACGGAAGTGCATTACATCGCCGTCTTGAACGATATACTCTTTCCCTTCCAAACGCCATTTACCGGCTTCTTTTGCACCGGCTTCGCCTTTGTTATCAATGAAGTCTTGGTAAGCAATCACTTCTGCACGGATAAAACCTTTCTCAAAGTCAGTATGGATTACTGCCGCCGCTTTTGGTGCAGTTGCCCCTACTGAAACTGTCCAAGCACGCACTTCTTTCACCCCTGCAGTGAAGTAAGTTTGAAGATTTAACAACGCATAACCGGCACGAATTACACGATTCAAGCCAGGCTCTTCAATGCCTAAATCCTGCAGAAATTCCACTTTTTCTTCGTCATCCAGTTCTGCAATTTCCGATTCAATCGCCGCACACACCGGCACTACCACCGCCCCTTCTTTTTCGGCAATTTCACGCACACGATCAAGATATGGGTTGTTTTCAAAACCATCTTCGTTTACGTTAGCGATGTACATTGTCGGTTTTAAGGTTAAGAAATTGTAACCTTTGATGGCATGCAATTCATCTTTATCTAAATCAACAGAGCGAATCATTCCGGCATTTTCAAGCACCGGCAGAATTTTTTCCATAATGGATAGCTCAAATTTCGCCTCTTTATCGCCACCTTTTGCACGTTTTTGTAAACGCTGAATCGCACGTTCGCAGCTGTCTAAATCTGCGAGGGCTAATTCGGTGTTGATAATTTCGATATCGTCTGCCGGGTCAATTTTGCCTGCCACGTGAACGATGTCATCATTTTCAAAACAACGCACAACGTGCCCGATTGCATCGGTTTCACGAATATTTGCCAAGAATTTGTTACCCAAACCTTCGCCTTTACTCGCACCAGCAACCAAGCCCGCAATATCCACAAATTCCATTGTGGTGGGTAAAACACGCTCAGGTTTCACGATTTCCGCCAACGCATCTAAGCGAGGATCTGGCATTGGCACAACACCGGTGTTTGGCTCAATCGTACAGAACGGATAGTTCGCCGCCTCGATACCTGCTTTTGTTAATGCGTTGAAAAGTGTTGATTTACCCACGTTTGGCAAACCCACAATACCACATTTAAATCCCATTTTTTGTTCCTTTAAATTACAAAATTTTGTGAAAATTTGACCGCTTGTAGGAGCAAATTGCAATTTGCTCTATCAAGGGTGAGAAGAGGGCGAATTGCAATTCGCCCCTACATTTTATGCTTTAAAACCATTTAAACGGTTAGTTGCCTTAACCATTCCGTCTTTAAATAAAATCTCTACGCAACGTGCAGCTTCATCCACCGCACTATTCAGTAATGTCTGATCGCTCGGTGAAGGCTTACCTAAAACATAAGCAGCCACCATATCTTTATGCCCCGGATGTCCAATCCCGATTCGCACACGGTAGAACTCTTTATTATTGCCAAGGGCGGCAATAATATCTTTCAAGCCGTTGTGTCCGCCGTGTCCGCCACCTTTTTTCAACTTAACTGAACCGGGCGGAAGATCTAGCTCATCGTGAGCCACCAAAATTTCTTCTGGTTTGATGCGATAAAAATTTGCTAACGCTCCTACTGCTTTGCCACTTAAATTCATAAAAGTGGTCGGCACTAACAAACGCACTTCGCCTTGAGCAGTATTAATTTTAGCCACTTTACCGAAATATTTAGCCTCTTCTTTTAGGATCACATTATACATTCGAGCAAGTTCGTTAATCAGCCACTCGCCTGCATTATGACGAGTCTCTTCATATTTTGCTCCGGGGTTGGCAAGCCCGACAATCAATTTAATTTCTGACACAATGTTGTCTCAATTCTCTAAATTAAAAGGCAATATTGTAGAGAAAAACCGCTATTTTCTCAAGGTAACCATTAATCATATTGTCTATACGGATTTGGCACACATTGATATTTCGCCAACATCGATTCAGTAAAATCGGTGCGTGAAGCAGCGTTATCATTGTTTAAACTTACCACACCAATTCGCTTGCCTCTGCAATCGCCTTTGGCAATAAAGGCTAAATTATAACCAGCCTCACGAGTATAGCCGGTTTTGCTTACTAACGCTTGGTAAGATTGAGAACGCACCATACTGTTAGTATTTTTCATTGAGAAATAGCGACCGCCTGCATAAACACTCACTAATGGTGAATTAGAAAGCTGCTGAATTTCAGGTTTACTTGCGGCATAACCCGCCAATTTTGCTAAATCAACCACAGTTGAAACATTATCCGCAGATAAGCCTGAACTATCTCCAAAGTAGGTTTGAGTCATTCCGATTTCACGGGCTTTGCTGTTCATTCGAGCCAAAAATTGGGCTTTATTTAAGTGAGTAGCGTGAGCCAGTGCGTGTGCCGCATAATTATCCGAACGCACTAACATCGCTTTTAATAATTCACCACAGGCAATGTTAGTATTCTTTGGTAACGGGCTGGTTGTGCCTTTAATGAAATCCGCATCTGAAGGCAAAATTTGCGTTTGGCAGCTTGAGCCGTAGCGGTTTTCTTCCAAGAAAACGACTGCTGTCATCAATTTAGTTACAGAAGCAATCGGGCGAACTAAGTTAAAGTTCTTCCCTTCTAAAAATTTTTTCTGTTTTAAATCAAACACCACATAAGCTGAATTTTCAGTGGGGATATAAGCCGCTTTCGCTTTAATGCGAGGGCTAGGTTTCTTAGCAGGCTGGGAGGAACAAGCACTCAGCACCATTGCCGCAATCAATACTGGAAGTAATTTTTTCATTATCAATATAATCCGAGAGTAAAAGTTCGCTATTCTACCCTGTATTGTGCCAAAGTTCAAAAAGCAAGCGGTCGTTTTGATCTGCTTTTTTACAATTTTTCGGAAAAATTTAACCGCTTGCCCTCTTGCCTCAAATCAGCGAAAATATCAGCGAATTTTCGGCGGTCTTTCCGCCCTTTTATTTTTAATTTATTGAGAAAAAAATGTCATATCCACAAGAAGTTAATAAACGCCGCACCTTTGCGATTATTTCCCATCCCGACGCGGGTAAAACCACCATTACCGAAAAAGTACTTTTATACGGAAATGCGATTCAAACCGCAGGCTCGGTAAAAGGCAAAGGCTCGGCACAACACGCCAAATCCGACTGGATGGAGATGGAAAAACAACGTGGGATTTCCATTACCACCTCTGTTATGCAATTCCCTTACAATGATTGCTTGGTGAACTTGCTCGACACGCCCGGACACGAAGACTTCTCGGAAGATACTTACCGCACTTTAACCGCTGTAGATAGCTGCTTGATGGTAATCGACTCGGCAAAAGGGGTTGAGGAACGTACCATTAAATTAATGGAAGTTACTCGCTTGCGTGATACGCCGATCTTGACCTTTATGAATAAGCTTGACCGTGATATTCGTGATCCAATGGAATTATTGGACGAAGTGGAAAGCGTATTGAAAATCAACTGTGCACCGATCACGTGGCCAATCGGTTGCGGTAAGTTGTTCAAAGGGGTTTACCACATTTATAAAGATGAAACTTACCTTTACCAAACAGGTCAAGGGCATACCATTCAAGAAGTGCGTATTATTAAAGGATTAGATAATCCAGAGTTAGATCAAGCGGTTGGCGATGATTTAGCCCAACAACTGCGTGATGAGTTGGAATTGGTACAAGGTGCATCACACGAATTTGAACACGAGGCTTTCATCAACGGCGAATTAACCCCTGTATTCTTCGGAACAGCGTTAGGCAACTTCGGGGTAAACCACTTCTTAGACGGTTTAACCGAATGGGCTCCGGCTCCGCAAGCTCGTGAATCTGACAGCCGTACCGTTGAGGCAAGCGAAGAAAAATTCAGCGGTTTCGTGTTTAAAATCCAAGCGAATATGGATCCAAAACACCGCGACCGAGTTGCCTTTATGCGTGTGGTTTCCGGCAAATATGAAAAAGGAATGAAGCTCAAGCACGTACGCATCGGCAAAGACGTGGTAATTTCTGACGCCTTAACCTTTATGGCGGGCGACCGTGCCCACGCAGAAGAGGCTTACGCAGGCGATATTATCGGCTTACACAATCACGGCACAATCCAAATTGGCGATACCTTCACGCAAGGTGAAAACCTGAAATTTACCGGTATTCCAAACTTCGCCCCTGAACTGTTCCGCCGTATCCGTTTGAAAGATCCGCTCAAACAAAAACAACTGCTTAAAGGCTTAGTGCAACTTTCGGAAGAAGGTGCAGTGCAAGTTTTCCGCCCACTCATCAACAACGATTTAATTGTGGGAGCGGTCGGTGTGTTACAGTTTGATGTGGTGGTTTCTCGTTTAAAATCGGAATACAACGTTGAGGCAATTTACGAAACGGTAAACGTGGCAACTGCCCGTTGGGTTGAATGTGATGATGCGAAAAAATTTGAAGAATTTAAACGCAAAAATGAACAAAACCTAGCCCTAGACGGCGGCGATAACCTTACCTACATCGCCCCAACGATGGTGAACTTGAACTTGGCACAAGAACGTTATCCTGATGTAACCTTCTTTAAAACAAGAGAGCATTAATCCTTTAATACAAGCGGTCGATTTTGCAGAAAATTTTGCAAACCGACCGCTTACTTTATCCATAAACGTTTATTTTTCCTATGAAACGCCTCTTAATCCTCTTATCACTACTCTTCTCTAGTTTGTCTTATGCCGAAAATCAGTGTATTGATTATTCAAATCAATCACCATTTCACATTACTCGTATTGATCTAAATTGCAAAAATATTCACCTGATTGGTTCACAGAAAAGTGATAATGAATCAACTGTTTCTCAATTCGCTCAGAAATATGAAACAGATGTTGCCATCAACGCCAACTTTTATTGGAAAGATAACACGCCGATTGGCTTGGTCGTGAGCCAAGGAAAGCGTTGGTCAAAATATGGCGATGTGCGTAATCGGGTTGTTTTCGCCTGCAATAAGGCAAATAAATGTAATATCGAGGGAAAAAATACGCTTTCCAAACAAAACCCGAAATGGCAAGTAGCAATTAGTGGTTGGCATTGGTATAACGCTAAAAGCGGGAAATTTGAGTGTGCGGAAAATGATAAGGTCGGCTGTTCGCAAAGCATTTTTCACGATAAACACCCTCGCACTTTGCTTGGCTTGAACGAGCAGAAAAACTGGCTCTATTTGGCTGTGGTGGAGGGACGTCAATTAACCTTTGGTGGCGTTACCGTAGATGAACTGGCTGAACTTGCCGGCAAACTTGAACTCACTAAAGCCATCAACCTTGACGGTGGCGGCAGTTCAACAATGGTAATTGGTAACAAGCGGGTCAATTCCTTGCCGATTTTGCAAAATGAGGAACGAAAAGTCGCCAACCATTTTGGAGTAAAAATAATTCCGGTGCAAAAATAGAGCTCATTTTACATACCGATTATTAAATAACCAATTAAAACACTCAACTTAAAAAACTCTACTTTTTTTATGGAAATATGCTAAAGTTCGCGGTTATATAGCCCCTTATTTTTTTATGGAGAAAAATAAAATGAAAAAATGGTTAATTCCATTAACGATGGCAGCATTTTGTGTTGCAGCTTGTGATGATAAAAATACACAAGCCAATGTAGAGAAACCGGTGGCACAGCCTGAACAATCGCAAAAGAATCCGGAAACTTTACCGCTTGTAACTGTTGTTGCCCCTTGGGAATTAAACAGTTTAGATTTAAACCAATCGGGCGTGATTTTCCAACGTATGAACATTGCTGAAACTTTAGTTGAAGCCAATCTTGAAGGTCAATTAGTGGAAGGTTTGGCAACGAAGTGGGAAAGTAATAATGATGCAACGGTTTGGACTTTCACCTTGCGTGATGCCAAATTTCATAACGGTAAGCCTTTAACCGCACAAGCGGTCGAAAAATCATTGAAAATTGCACTTTCAAAGCCTGGTGTGTTGCAAAAAGCCTTTATCAAAGAGATTAAAGCCTTAGATAGCAACCAAATCCAATTTGAATTAACGAAATCTTTTGTGCCATTTCCTTCTTTCTTAACACACTACACTACCTTAATTTTAGCGGAAGAGAGCTTTGATGAAAAAGGTGATGTGGCACAAGTAATTGGTACAGGTGCATTCAAAGCCACTAAAATTGAAGCTCCACAAAAATTAGAAAGCGTTCGTTTTGATGAATATTGGGGCAACAAACCACAACTTCAGCAAGCGAATTATTTAGCGAGCAGCCGTAGTGAAACCCGTACCTTAATGGCACAAAGCGATCAAACGTCGTTAGTGTTTAATTTAGATAAAGCAAGCGTGGCTCGTTTAAAAGCTGATCCAAATTTGCAGCTTATCAATACCTCTATTGCACGCACGACTCAGCTTAAAATGGATGCTACGAAACCGTTCTTTAACGATTTAGCAATTCGCCAAGCCTTATCTCAAGCAATTAACCGCAAAGCGATTGCTGAGCAAGTATTGAAAATCCAAGACGGAATGGCGGATCAAATTTTACCTAAAGCCTTTGCCGACTGGCGTGTTGCAACAGCAGAATCAAGCTTAAGCCACGATGAAACTATTGCAAAAATTAAGGAAAATTTGACCGCTTCCGGTTATGAATATAACGCAGAAGGCAAATTAACCAAAGAGGGCAAGCCGTTTACTTTCACCTTAAGAACTTATTCAGATCGTCCTGAATTACCGATTATTGCGACCATTTTACAAGCTGAATGGAAGAAAATCGGGGTTGATATCAATGTGTCTGTCGGTAATTTCAGTGAAATTCCGCTAGGACATCAGAATGGCACCTTAGAGATGGCACTTTATGCGTTCAACTACGCTAAAACACTTGATCCGTTTGCCTTGTTAGTGCAAGACTTTGCTAACGGTGGAAGCGATTGGGGCACAATGAACTGGCGTAATGACAGCCTAGATCACGCTCTAAAACAACTTGAAACAGAAATCGATTCTGAAAAATCGAAGCAATTAAAACAGCAAGTGAGCCAAATTATTCACGATGAATTGCCGATTATTCCGATTGTGTACGATCAACAAACTGTTGTAGGGCATCAAGGCATCAATGGTTTGACACTTGACCCATTTGAAAGACGTTTTTATTTGGAAAAACTAAGTAAATAACCGCTCGTACTTCGCCAATATATACTGCCAAATCTCCCCCTCCCCTCTTTGCTAAAGAGGGGTGATAGATCTCCAGTAAATTTTAAATTCAAGTCCTTCATTAGGATAATTAAAATAGAGATAAAGTATAAATTTATATCCGATAGTCCCCCTCTTTAGCAAAGAGGGGAGGGGGAGATTTGGCAGTAGAAATTAACGAAGAAAAGAGTATAAATAGAAAATTATCCTATGCTAAAAATCCTACTCCGCCGCCTTACTCAGTTGTTATTAGTCGTCTGGTCAGTCGGCACATTAACTTTCATTATTACCCGCCAGCTGTCGGGCGATATGGCATACCGTATCGCCGCTAGCCGTTATGGTTACGACCAAGCCGACAGTATGGCTGCTGAAGCAGTGCGAGCCGAGTTAGAGTTAGATCAGCCTTGGTGGCAAAGCTACTTCAGTTGGTTGGGCGATTTATTGCAGTTTAATTTAGGCAAATCGTTGGTAACAGGCGATTCCGTCTGGGCTGAAATTCAGCACCAATTCGGGCATACCTTAAGCCTTGCGATTGTGGCACTTATCTTAGCTATTCTTATTGGTCCGACACTTGGACTACTTGCCGCTCGCAAACCAAACGGTTTTTTTGATCGCTTGACGCTGGTATTTAGTACCTTATTCCGTTCTGTGCCAGCTTTTATTATCGCTATTGGCTTAATTACGCTTTTTTCAGCACAGCTTAAATGGTTGCCTGCAGGCGGATACGGCAGTTGGCAACACTTTATTTTACCCGCATTAACTCTTGCGATTGGCTTGAGTGCGGTTTCGGTGCGAGTAACCCGCTCTACGATGGTACAAGTGAAAAATGCAGAGTTTTACCAATTCTCGCAATTAAAAGGGCTAAGCCGCTGGAAAACTTTTGTGCGACACGGTTTACCAAACATAGCCGTCCCCGTTATTGCTTATCACGCAGTACAGCTTGTCTATTTAATTGAAGGTGTTGTGGTGGTAGAAAGTTTATTTGCCTGGCCCGGCAGTGGACACGCATTGGTTCACGCCATTATTGCCCGTGATGTACCGATGATTCAAGGTACAACCTTAGTAATGGGTGGATTATTTGTTGTATTAAACACTCTTGCCGATCTGCTCAGTGCTTGGATTGACCCACGAATTAAGCGATAGGATATCAAAATGAAAATCTCAACTTCACAATATTTGGGCGGCACGATCCTACTTATTATGCTCGGGTTCGCCTTTTTACAACCTTATTTTTACCCGATGGATATCGGCTTTCAAGATTTAGCCAATACGCTTTCCAGCCCAAATGAATTAGCGTGGTTCGGCATAGACCATCTCGGCAGAGATATGCTTGCCCGACTTTCCTCTGCTATTCGCCTCTCTTTCGGCTTATCGATGTTTAGCGTATTTTGTGCCTTAGTGGCAGGTTTGATTACAGGCATTATGGCAGGCTTTTTCGGTGGCTGGATCGACCGCATTTTCAGCTTTATTTGTGATTTGGTAATGGCTCTGCCTGGCTTACTATTAGTGCTACTCTTTGCTGCACTCTCTCCGGGTTCGTTCTGGACACTCTACTTAGGGATTTCATTGGTAATGTGGGTGGAATTTTTCCGTGTGATCCGATCCATTAGCTCAACAATGGCAAACAGCTCAGAAATTCAAGCCTCTCGCTTAATGGGAATGGGCTGGCTTTATAGCTTCAAACGCCATTTATTACCTCGTTTACTGCCAATGATCGCTACATTATCTGCCTTTTCACTCGGCAATGCGATTTTAGCCCTCGCAACACTCGGCTTTGTAAGCGTAGGATTACGCCCACCTACAGCGGAGCTCGGCTTAATGATGACAGAGCTCTTCCCTTATTACTACGAAGCTCCATTGATCTTTTTACAACCGGTAGTTGCCGTATTTTTGATGGTGCTTAGCCTACAATTATTATCAGGGAGAGTGAAATAATGTTACTGGAAATTCAAAATGTAAACGTACAGACCAAAGAAGGTATAACGCTGGTTCAACCTATTTCACTTTCACTGCAACAAGGCAAAAATATTACCATTTTAGGTGAAACAGGTTCAGGAAAAAGCCTGTTAATTCAAGCCATTATGGGTGCTTTACCTGAAGAGCTTATTGCAAGCGGTCAATTTTTTGTTGAAGCTTGCAAAATTGATTTTAACCAACAATCTGAGATTGAAAAAATGTGGGGCAAAACCTTAGTAATACTGCCACAAGAGCCTCGCCGCTCGCTAAATCCAATTATGGAAATTGGTAAGCAATTATGGGAAAGTTTTCACTATGTGGCTGGAAAATCTTCGCCTCAAGCAAAAACCGAAAGCCAAGCCTATTTGACCAAACTCGGTTTAGGTGAATCGGTTGAAAGCTATCCTCACCAACTTTCGGGCGGAATGGCTCAACGTGCATCTTTTGCAATTGCAACTGCTGCGGGTGGAAAAATTTTACTGGCAGATGAACCAACTAAAGGGCTTGATCCAATTAGCAAAGGCAAAGTGATTGAACTGTTAAAATCCGCTTACCAAAATGGTGGTGGTTTATTAACCATTACCCACGATATTGAAGTTGCCGAACAACTCGGTGGCTACATACTGGTAATGAAAAAAGGCGAGCTGTTGGAACAAGGCGAGGCGGAAGCTCTATTAAGCAATCCACAACACCCTTATACCCAAGCCTTAATTGCCGCTGATCCAAAACATTGGCAGCCATTGCAAGATTTGCAAAATTTGAGCCAAAAACAACCGCTTGTCTCGGTTAAAAACCTGAGTGTTGCTAGAGGTAAGAAAACCTTGTTTAGCAATCTCTCTTTTGATTTACACAAAGGCGAAGTGCTAGGCATTGTAGGACATAGTGGTATTGGAAAAAGCTCCCTTGCCGATGTGTTATGTGGTTTGCTAAAACCAAAATCGGGCGAGGTAAAATGGCACAGCCAAAGCCACAAAAAGCACCAGGTATTAAAGCTCTACCAAGATCCGCCCGAGGCATTTGCCCCGAATGTGAGCTTGCAAACGCTATTGGACGATGTGATTAACAAACACAAGCTCGATCGCCTACCGATTCCAAGTTTGTTAGAGCAACTCTCGCTTAACCCGGAAATTTTACAACGCAGTGCCGAAAATGTGTCGGGTGGCGAGCTACAACGTGTGGCGATTTTAAGAGCGTTATTGCTCGACCCTGTGCTGCTGTTTGCTGATGAGGTAACTTCTCGACTTGACCCTATCACGCAGCAAGAAACGATTGAATTGCTGATAAACCAATGTCGAGCCAGAAATTGTAGCTTGATTTTGGTGAGCCACGATCCTTATTTAATTGAGAAATCGTGTGATACAGTGATTAATTTGGAAGATTATTTAGATAAGTAATCAAAATAGGGGCAAATAATGTGATATGCCCCTATTTTTTCACTATTTTGCTGCTAGCTTTTGGCGAACAATTTCAAACAAGCAAACTCCTGTTGCAACCGATACGTTCAGAGATGACACCGAACCAGCCATTGGAATGCTGATGAGTTGATCGCAATGTTCACGGGTTAGGCGACGCATTCCGTCTCCTTCTGCCCCCATCACTAAGGCAATTGAGCCGGTTAATTTCGCTTCATAAATGCCCGATGTGGCTTCACCTGCCGTGCCAACAATCCACACATTGTGGCGTTCTTGCAAATCACGCATTGTGCGAGCAAGGTTGGTTACACGAATAAGTGGCATCACTTCTGCTGCTCCACACGCCACTTTACGGGCGATTGAAGTCAATTGAGCAGATTTATCCTTCGGTACAATAACCGCATCTACACCGGCTGCATCCGCAGTACGTAAGCACGCACCAAGATTATGTGGATCAGTTACACCGTCTAAAATAAGCAAGAGTGGATTTTGCTTTTGGCTCAAAATTGCCTCTAAATCGTGCTCATTTAACTCTTTTTGTGGCACAACACGGGCAATAATGCCTTGATGTACTTCACCTTGCGATTTATTATCTAACGTTTGGCGGTTTACTTGCTGAATGGAAACACCCAAGCGTTGTAGCTCGTTTAACAACGGCAGTAATCTTTTATCTTCACGTCCTTTAAGCACAAGTACTTCAATTAAACGCTCCGGAGCATTGTCTAAAAAGGCTTTCACTGCGTGAATGCCATAAATTTGTTCACTCATATTTTTCCTTAATAATTGGGCGAACACATCGGTTCGCCCCTACATTAAATGTTTTACAATAACATCTTCACAATTTTATCGAGTTTCACTCTACCAAATTTTTTCAGCAATTTACGCACATTTTCAGGGTAATCTGTCAGCACTTCTAAATCGCTATAATGGCTTAAAACCTGCGTATGTTGGCGAATTTGGCTCAACTCCATTTCTGCTTTTTCACTTAGCTCTGCTTTCGGGTCAGAAATTAAAATCGCATTCTCAGCGTCTAAACGCCACGCACGCGGATTTAAATTATTCCCTGTGAGCAAAATATAGCGGTTATCTACCCAAACCCCTTTAAGGTGGTAGCTATTTTCGCCATCTTTCCACAAACGAATAATAAGCTGTTGATTTTGAATATAAAAATCTAACCGTTTTGCGAAAGCTCGCAAAT
The DNA here is from genome assembly GCF_056854775.1 of Mannheimia sp. Lineage (NCBI taxonomy): Bacteria > Pseudomonadati > Pseudomonadota > Gammaproteobacteria > Pasteurellales > Pasteurellaceae > Mannheimia > Mannheimia sp. Next base: position 1,485 of record NZ_JBXGGI010000117.1, on the reverse strand, counting down.
TCTTTTCATACAAATAAGGCAGAGCTGATGCCATCGTAAATTTTTCATCAGGCTTGGTATAGAAATCATTAGCGGTTTTATCGCCCACAATAATTTCCACTGATTTGCCGTTTGCCAGCAACCATTCAATACGAGTTCTTAACGAAAGCGGAAAATTAAAATAAGGCGTGCAAATCGTTAATTTTTGTTCTGTTTGGTAGAACAACGCCTCAATAACTTTGTTGAGCTGATTTCTACGACGTCCTAAACCAAATAATGGCGAAACCAGCAAATCGTCGCTTTTCGCAATACCGTTGAATTGATACTGCTCTCGCCCTAACTGCTTACGGAATGCTTTAATCTGTGAACGGATTTCAATAGTTTTCGGACGATTCATCGTATCTAAACGGCTTACCACCCTGCTCGATAAAATATGTTGTTGAATAAATTCTACCCAACTATCTGCTAAGGCTTTATTTTCAATAACGTGATAGCGGTCGTAGCGATAGCGGTCTAACTGATGCAAATAAACGTTGTTGATACTTGCTCCGCTATACAAAATCGTATCGTCAAACACAAAACCTTTTAGATGCAATACGCCAAACACTTCTCGCCCATTAATCGGCACGCCGTAGAACTCAATTTCTTGTCCTTCAGGGAGATTTTGTTCAGCTTTAACTTTCGTGTACCAATCAGCATTCGAGAGACTTTCCGCTTCACCAATACGTCCACGTTGGGCTCTATGCCAATCGACCAAGATTTTAATCTCTAAAGCCGGATTGCTTCGTTTCGCATTATAAAGAGCAGCTAAAATTTCTTGCCCTGCTTCGTCCTTTTCAAAATAAAGTGCTGTCAAATAGATTCTTTTTTTTGCCGTTTGAATCAGCTGTAAAATTTGCTGTTTAAACGCTTGGCTTGAATTAAGAAAAATCACCTGTTCTGCCTGCTGTGGCAAGAAAGGTAAACTTTCTATCAGCTTTTCAGCTTTGCGTTGCTTATTCAAAATTAACATTAATGATTCCCGATTTTTTTAATGACTGCCGACTATTTTACACCGAAATGATTAATAAAGCGATTTTACATTAACGGCACTCGTAACTTTCAGGACTATTTGTTCTTGAGATATTTGGTTTTGTCAATTTCGGTTTGGTAAATATAGGAAAATTTGAGCTGTTAGCATCACTCTGGAGAAAAGGCGATTGCTGTTTGAGCAAACATTGAGATAAAAGAGAGGAAAAGAATGATTTTTGCATTTTTTGTAGCAATACAAGCGGTTGTTTTCTAGGAAAGTTTTGCAAATTTTAAGATAGGTGTCTATCTATTAGTGAAAAAACTAAAGCAGGGTTTCCCCTGCCTTAAAATACATTGAATGATTACGCAAACAAACGTTTTTCACCACTGCCTGCAACATTTTCCACACAGCGTCCACATACTTCTTTGTGGTCTGCGTGCGTGCCGATGTCGGTTGCATAGTGCCAGCAACGAGGGCATTTTTCGCCATCTGCA
>NZ_JBXGGI010000116.1:0-44725 GCF_056854775.1 Mannheimia sp. | reverse complement strand
GGATGTGCGTATTGCTCTAACTCATATGGGCTATTACTTTGACGGTAAACACGGCACTAATGCACCGGGCGATGTAACAATGGCTCGCACCTTAGATAAAGGAGCTTTCGATTTAATCATTGGTGGACATACTCACGATACAGTATGTATTGATGATAAAGGTCAATTCAAAGCGAAATACACGCCGGGCGAAGAGTGTAAACCGGATTTCCAAAATGGTACTTGGATTGTGCAAGCCGGTGAATGGGGTAAATTTGTTGGACGTGCTGATTTTGAGTTTAAGAACGGCAAAACAACTTTAGTAAAATATGAGTTAATCCCTGTAAACTTGAAAAAAACCATCAAAAAAGAAGATGGTACAAAAGAATACCAACTCTACCAACCTGAAATTAAAGCGGATGAAGCCACTTATCAATTACTCAAAAAATATCAAGATGAAGGCGACCAAAAACTGAACATTGAGGTCGGAAGTGTTAAAGGCTTATTAGATGGTAAACGCGAGCATATTCGTTTCCATCAAACCAATCTCGGTCGCTTAATTGCTCAATCTCAAATGGAGCGTGTAAAAGCAGACATCGGTATTATGAATTCCGGCGGTATCCGCACTTCAATTGAGGAAGGAAAAGTAACCTATAAAAACCTACTGACTGTGCAACCATTCGGTAATATGATTGCAACAGTTGATTTAAAAGGCAAAGAGTTGTTAGATACCATTACGGCTATCGCATTGAAAGATGTTGATACAGGTGCATATCCACAATTTTCAGGTATTTCAATGGTAGTTGATCGTAATGCAAAAACTATTTCTGATGTAAAAATTGGTGGTAAAGCATTTGATGAAAACAAAACCTATAAAGTTTCTTTACCTGACTACGTTGCAGCCGGTGGTGATGGTTATCCATTACTGAAAAAACACCCTACTTATGTAAATACCGGCTTCATTGATGCGGAAATGCTGAAAAAATTCTTTGAAGAAAATAAAGTGATTGAAGCAGATAAATACGATCCGAAAAATGACATTATTTTCAAATAATTAAACGTTAATGGGGAAATCAAACGATTTCCCCATTTTTTTAGCCGCCGGACAATTTTACTTTAAAGCCTTTACTTTCTAAAATTTGCTTAATAAATTCACGATTATCGCCCTGAATCTCAATAATGCCATCTTTAAATGAACCTCCACAGCCTAATTTACGCTTCAGCTCTGAAGCAAGCGAGTTAATTGCTTTATCATCTAAATCAAGTCCGGTAATGACACAAACACCTTTCCCTTTTCGCCCACTGGTTTGGCGTTGAATGCGTACAATCCCATCGCCTTTAGGGCGTTCTTCTTGAATAATTTCCGGCTTTATTCTACCGGTTTCTGTTGAATAAACTAATGTCATTGGTAAATTTTTCCTTAAATACGACCGCTTGTATCATTAAAAAGGCGGAAAATTCCGCCTTATTTATTAACCATTAATAGATTGATTTATTGATTTGAGTACTGCTAATGGATCTGCTGCTTGAGTAATTGGGCGACCGATTACTAAGAAATCCGAACCTGTTTCTATTGCCTGTTTTGGCGTCATTACACGTCGTTGGTCGGCAAAATCACTGCCCTCCGGACGGATACCCGGTGTGATTAATTTGAAATCTGCTCCACAATGTGTGCGTAATACTTCAACCTCTTGTGGAGAACATACCACACCGTCTAAACCGGCACGTTGAGCTAAATGGGCTAAACGAATCACCTGCTCCATTGGTGAGGCATTAATGCCGATTTGTAATAAATCTAAATCTTCCATACTGGTTAAAACCGTTACTGCAATTAACAATGGAGCATCTTTGCCGTAAGGCTCTAAGATTTTTTTCGCATCTTCCATCATCTTTAAACCGCCGGAAGCGTGTAAGTCTACCATCCATACGCCTAAATCAGCGGCTGAACGTACTGCACGGGCAACTGTGTTTGGAATATCGTGATATTTTAAATCAAGGAATACATCAAATTTACGGTCGTGTAATTGTTTTAAAAAATTTGTACCTAATGTTGTAAACATCTCTTTGCCTACTTTTAAACGACAAAGTGATGGTTCAACTAAGTCAACAAATTCCAATGCTTCACGTTCCGTTTCATAATCTAAAGCAACAATGACTTTATTGTTCATACTGAACTCCTCAATTTTTATTAGATAAGACCATCGATACTCTGTATCGGTTTAATTTTTTCCCATTGATTACAAGATGGGCATTGCCACATTAAGCGATAACTTTGATAACCGCAACTTAAGCAGCGATATTGAAAACCTCTTTTGATTTGGTTACCCACCATATTATGCAGTAGTACCAAGCTCTCTTTACCATTTCCTTCTTCTGCAAAGTCTGCTTGATAGCGAATAAAACGATGGAATGTAATCAAACTCGGGTAAGCACTTAATTGCTGATATAATTTAGAATGTGCCGCATTAATACCGTCTTTTTCTTCAATAAATTCGGTTAATGCAATATCTACGCTACTATTATGTTTTACTTGGTTGGCTTTTATCAAGAATAGTTCATAGCCATTTGAATCATTTAGTGCCGTATAGCATTGCCTTACTCGTCCAAGCACTTCACTAATATAATCGGGATCTTGCTGTAAAATTTGCTCAAAATAACCTAATGCTTTGGTAAATTCTGCTTGCTCTAAATAGAAATCACCCAGCATTATTGAAGCTCTTGTGGATTGAGGATAATAGTCTAGGGCTTTATTTAAAGCTTCTAAAAATGCAATTTTATCTTCAATTTTAACCGCTTGTGCATATTCACAGTAAAAATGAGATAAGGGAATTGTATCGGATTCCGGCGAAATTTTTAATAACTTTTCAGCAACATTAATCGCTTTCTTCCACTCTCGTGTTTTTTGATAAACCACAGTAAGTTGAGACAATGAATGCTTAGCAAATTCAGGTTCATCAACCAATGAAATATAGTAATTTTCTGCACGATCATAAAAACCCGCTGCCATAAAATCTTTAGCCAATTGTTGTTTGGCTAATAATTTCTGTTCAAATGAATAATCTGGATTATTTTCTAAGGCTTGATGAATACGCAAGGCTCTATCTACCTCACCTCTTGAGCGAAACAAATTACCTAAGGTTAATTCCGCCTCAAATTGGGATTCAGTAGAAATTTGATTTTCAGATTCTTGCTTTTGTAACATAGAAAGGAAAAGATCAACCGCCTTTTCCTGTTGATTAGATAAAAGAAAGTTCAATCCCGTAACATATTCACGGGAAAACTTATTATTAGCAGTTTCTTGATCCTTTTTAGCACTACGTTGCCCCATATACCAACCGTATAATGCGGCAATAGGCAATAAAAGGAACAATAATTCAAGCATTGATTACTCAACCTTTGGCGTGGTTAATTCAGTTATCTGCTGTGCTTGACGTTTTACACGGCGATTTAACGCAATATTTTGCAATTTAACTTTTAAGTAAAAAATACCTGTTACTAACCAGCCCAAAATTAATCCAAAACCAAACAAAATTGCTACTAGTGTTGATAGGCGTAATTCACTCTGAGCAATAATATAATTGAAAGTAATAAGTTGATCATTATTTGCCCCAATTGTAACTGCAACGATGATAACTGCAATTACAACTAAAATCCCTAAAATATACTTAAGCATATAATCTCCTTCACTACAGAAATTTATAATTTGATAGAATTAAATTAAGTCCACACGCTCTTTTAAATCTTTACCTGCTTTAAAATGAGGGACATATTTTCCGGATAATGCGACACTGTCTCCTGTTTTAGGATTTCGTCCTACACGAGGCTGGCGATAATGTAATGAAAAGCTCCCAAAGCCTCTCACCTCAATTCTCTCGCCTTTTTCTAATGTTAGTGTTAAATGCTCTAAAATCTCTTTTACACAATTCTCTACTGTTTTAATCTGTAAATTTGGATTTTTAGCCACTAAACTCTCAATTAATTCAGACTTGGTCATTGTTTCCTCAGTAAAATTAATATAGCAATTTTAAATAATCACTCATCACTAAATGAATATTTAAAATGGCAATTTAAGTTTAAATGGGTATGCTTTAAACATACCCATTTCATTATCAGTTAAATCTAATTATTCGCCTTTAGCAGCTTTGAATGCTTCAGCAAATGCATTTGGTACTGCAACTTCTTCTTTGTTCACTTGTGCAAGTGCTGCTGACTCTTCAGCTTGATCTTTTGCACGAATAGATAAGTGAACAATGCGAGATTTGCGATCTACGCCGGTGTATTTTGCTTCAACTGTATCGTTCACTGCAACTTCACCGTTTAAATCTGCTGCACGGATGTAGCCTTCAACGCCACCTGCTAATTCAACTTTAGCACCTTTAGCATCAACTTCTACTACTGTTGCAGAAACGATTTCGCCTTTTTTTGCACCATCAACAAAGTTTGTGAATGGATCAGATTCTAATTGTTTGATACCTAAAGAGATACGCTCTTTCACTGCATCAACTTGTAGAACTACAGCTTCAACTTCATCACCTTTTTTGTAGTTACGAACTGCTTCTTCACCTGAAACATTCCAAGAAATGTCAGATAAGTGAACTAAACCGTCAATACCACCTTCTAAACCGATGAAGATACCGAAATCAGTGATTGATTTGATTTTACCTGATACTTTATCGTTTTTATTGTGAGTAGAAGCGAATTGTTCCCAAGGGTTTGCTTTACATTGTTTTAAACCTAATGAGATACGACGACGTTCTTCATCAACTTCAAGTACCATTACTTCAACTACATCACCTACATTAACCACTTTAGATGGGTGAATGTTTTTATTTGTCCAATCCATTTCTGAAACGTGAACTAAACCTTCAACGCCGTCTAAAATTTCAACGAAGCAACCGTAGTCAGTTAAGTTAGTTACTTTACCTGTTAATTTGCTGTTTACTGGGTGGTTTTCAGCGATTACAGCCCAAGGATCTTGACCTAATTGTTTTAAGCCTAATGATACACGGGTTTTATCTTTGTCGAATTTTAATACTTTAACAGTAACTTCGTCACCAACATTAACCACTTCACTTGGGTGTTTAACACGTTTCCACGCCATATCTGTGATATGTAACAAGCCATCAACACCACCTAAATCTACGAATGCACCGTAGTCGGTTAAGTTTTTAACTGTACCTTTAACTTCTGAACCTTCAACTAAGTTCGCTAATACAGCATCACGATCTTGGTTGCTTTCTGTTTCGATTACAGCACGACGAGATACAACTACGTTGTTACGTTTTTGATCTAACTTGATTACTTTGAATTCGTACTCTTTACCTTCTAAGTTTAAAGAATCACGAACTGGACGAGTATCAACTAATGAACCTGGTAAGAATGCACGTACGCCGTTTAATTCAACAGTGAAACCGCCTTTAACTTTACCATTAACGAAACCGATAACTGTAGCTTGTTCTTCAAATGCTTTCTCTAAAGCAATCCAAGCTTCGTTACGTTTTGCATCACCACGAGAAACAACTGTTGCACCAAAGCCATCTTCTACAGCTTTAAGCACTACATCTACTTCATCACCAACTTGAACTTCTAATTCACCTTGTGCATTAGTAAATTCTGATGCATCGATAGCTGATTCAGATTTGAAACCTGTATCAACAATCACTAAACCTTTCTGGATAGCAACAACAGTACCTTTAACAACATCACCTAAACGTGGTGTAGCTGCAAATGATTCTTCAAGTAGTTGAGCAAACGATAATTCTGACATAATAAATCTTCTATAAAATAAACATCCATCTAACGTCCTGTTAAACGGGGTTGGTAATAAAAGCTAAACAAATCCTATGTAAAGCCAACAAACTAAAATCTAATATATTGAGCGATATGATCTAACGCTTGTTTAACCACATCTTCAATGGATAAATACGTTGAATCTAACAATAACGCATCTTTAGCAGGGACAAGGGGAGCAACTGCACGATTTCTATCGCGAAAATCACGTTCTTTTATCTCGGCTAAAATCTCGTCAAAGTTAGCATTAAATCCTTTTTCTTGCAACTGTTTTACGCGTCTTTTTGCACGTTCTTCTGCACTTGCATCTAAAAAGAGCTTAATTTGAGCATTTGGGAATACGACTGTCCCCATATCTCTACCATCTGCAATCAATCCTTTTTCCGTACTAAAGGCTCTTTGACGTTCTAATAATGCCTCTCTTACCTTAGGAAAAGCAGCGACTTTAGAAGCATTCTGCCCTGCTTCAGCAGTACGAATTTGATTACCTACATTTTCTCCATCTAAAATCACACTAATTTCGCCATTTGCAGGCACAAATTGGATATTTAGATTACGCCCTAGTTCCGCTAATTTTTCTTCGTCATCCAGTGCAATACCCTTTTTTACTGCACTTAGGGCAGTAATTCGATATAGTGCCCCAGAATCCAAAAAATCAAAGCCCAGTTTTTCTGCTAAAACGTGGCATAGTGTACCTTTCCCAGCACCGCTAGGTCCATCAACTGTAATAACTATTTTTTCCATTTCTTTACCCTATTGTGCTTGTAACTCAGTAATAGTTACATCAAAATTTAATAATTGACTACCGCGTTGAACAATCACGCGAACTGTAGAGTATGGTTGCATTTCAGCTAGTGCTTCCATCATTTGTGAAGGCGATAATGCTTCAACGTTACCGATTTTAAGAATCAAATCTCCAGCTTGAATACCTGCTTTAGCTGCCGGACCATTTTTACTTACATCACCAATAATTACGCCTTTTTCATAGCCTTGCATTTTAGCTGTATCAAATAAATCTGTACTTACGCCAAAATAACCTCTAATTACACGACCATCTCGAATAATTTTTTGCATAATCTGGTTAGCCAGATTAATGGGAATAGCAAAATTCAATCCCTCAGATAATTCATTAGTATTTTTACCTAAACGCAAGGTATTAATACCAATAAGTTCTCCTGCACTATTAATTAATGCACCACCTGAGTTTCCTTGATTGATAGACACATCCGTCTGGATAAAATTTTGTCGCCCACTTTCTGTTAGAGTATTTCGCCCAATGGCACTGACTATACCTTGAGTAATACTCTGACCTAGATTTAACGGATTACCGATGGCTAAAACCACATCTCCAACCTCAATTTTTCGCTCGGTATTTTGTGGTATTGTCGGCAGATTTTCAGCCTCTATTTTGAGTACGGCTAAATCAGTAAGAGAATCCGCACCAACTAATTTTACATCTGTTGAAATTAAACCATTTTGCAAAGCAATAACTATTTGATCTGCATCATCAATAACGTGTTTATTTGTTAAGATATAACCATCATTACTCATAATCACGCCCGAGCCTAAATTTTTAACTTCAAATGCTGAACTTTCAGCACTAAAATTTCGGTTATACACATTTACTACTGCTGGCGATGCAATTCTTACAGCTTGGTTGTAACTGGCAATTTCTCTCTGATTTAATGCTAAAAAGGAAAATCCATTACTTTTATGTTGAAATAAGGGAGCAATGAACAAAATTAAAATTGCACAAAAAAGTCCAAAAATGACCGCTTGCCCGATTTTTTTCAGCATTGTGAATCCCTTGAAACTTAATTACTTAATTATAAACGGCGTGCTTGCCAAAATGCTTTTGACCAATAAGGAGAATCTATATCAGAGTAGATCACACCACCTTTTGTTGAGGCGTGAAGAAATTGCCCATTTTTAACATAAACACCAACGTGTTTACCGTTTGGACCTCTCCCTGTATTAAAGAAAACTAAATCCCCGGTTCTCAATTCTCGTTTAGAAATTCGTTCCCCTTCTTTGGCTTGATCTTTAGTTGTTCTTGGTAAGCTAATTCCGAATAAATCTCTAAAGGTAACCTGCATAAAACCGGAACAGTCAATCCCTGATTTGCTATTACCACCTAAACGATAGCGTGTTCCTTTCCATTCATACTGGTGTTCACTTAAACGGCTAATTGCCATAATAGGATCAGAAAGATCTGCGTGATAGGTAGAATGATAAATTTTACTTCTTGCTTGTGCTTTGGAAGCTGTTCTATCTGAACTAGAACAGGCAGATAATACGATTGCACTTGCTAGAACAACGCCTAATGATAGCCATTTTTTTACTAATTTCATTTAATACCCCTATTCTGAGCATTTACATCATTGTCTATGAAATATAAGCTTATTATTCTACTTGAATATTTGCCTGCTCAATACGTTCACGCAATTTTTGACTTGCTTTAAAACTTACTACTCTACGAGCAGATACTGCTACATTCTCGCCTGTTTTAGGATTGCGACCGGGTCTTGCTTTTTTCTCTCGAAGTGAAAAATTACCAAAACCTGATAATTTTACTTCCTCACCATTCTCAAGAGATGCTCGAATTTCTTCAAAAAATAATTCAACAAATTGCTTAGCAACACGCTTTTCTAAATCTAATTTTTCAATTAGGTTTTCTGCAATTTCAATCTTGGTAAGTGCCATAATTGATCCTTATTTATTTTTATGGCTGGTATGACACCAGCCATATTTTATTTGATGATTAATCACGAAGTACCGCATTGAAACTTGTTGCCAATTCAACTAATACCTTTTGAATGACAGCATTAATTTCACTTTCTTCTAATGTTTTTTCTTTATCTTGAACAGTCAAACTAATCGCTAAACTCTTCTTACCTTCAGCTAAATTTGCACCACGATAAACATCGAATAAATTTAAGCCAACTAATTGACTACCAGCTGCCTTACGGCAAGCATTCAAGATTTCTCCTGCCGGTACAGATTCATCCACCACAACTGCTATGTCTCGGTTATTTGCAGGGAATCGTGAAATTTCACCCGCTTGTGCAACAGGACGCTCTGCAATCGCAGACGCTAAAATTTCACACACAATCGGTTTACCTTTAATACCGAGTTTCTGCACAATTGATGGGTGAACCGTACCGATAAAGCCAATTTCTTCGCCGTCTAACATAATCGCAGCAGATTGCCCTGGGTGTAATGCTGCAAACTGTTTTGCCACAAATTGTAAATCGTGGCGAACAGAGGTCAATGAAAGAACACGCTCAATATCACCTTTCAAATCAAAGAAATCCGCTGCTTCGTTTTTTGCTTCCCAATGTACAGGGCGTTTATCACCCACAATGGCGGCACCAAATACATATTCTTGGCGAACACCTGATTCTGCATTGCTATCTGGAATAAAGCGTAAACCACCTTCAAAAATACGCACACGGTTTTGCTGGCGACTTTGGTTATAAACGATAGTATCTAACAAGCCGGTTAATAGTGAAACACGCATCGCCGACATTTCACTTGAAATCGGGTTAGGTAAAATTAACGCCTCTTGGTTTGGATGTAATAGTTCCTGTTTTTTCGGATCTACAAAGCTATAAGTAATCACTTCTTGGTAATCACTATCCACCAACGCCATACAGATACGGTTTGCTTCCAATAATTTTTCCGGTGTACCTTTCATCGTTAAATGCGCAAGCGGAGAATTATTTGGAATACTGTTATAGCCGTAGATACGCGCGACTTCTTCAATTAAATCTTCTTCAATTTCAATATCAAAACGCCAGCTTGGAGCAATGGCTGTCCAGCTATCATTATCGAAAGTCACATTTAAACCTAAGCGCGTCAAAATATCCGTTACGGTTGCATCTTCAATATGGTGACCGATAACCGCATCTAATTTACTACGGCGTAGCGTGACAGTATTACGTTTTGGTAGATTTTCTTCGCTCACTGCTTCTACAATTTCACCCGCTTCACCGCCACAAATATCTAATAATAATGCGGTTGCACGTTCCATTGCATTACGGGTTAATTCTGGATCAACACCACGCTCAAAACGATGAGAAGCATCAGTATGTAAACCATATTGACGCGCACGACCGGTAATGGCTAATGGTGCAAAAAATGCTGCTTCTAAGACCACATCTTTGGTATTTTCACTCACACCACTGGCTTCGCCACCAAAGATACCCGCCATTGCCAAAGCACCTTTGCTATCAGCAATCACAAGCGTATTAGCTTGTAATTTAGCCGTTGTGCCGTCTAATAACACTAATTCTTCGCCATCTTTCGCCATACGCACTTGGATATTGCCATCAATTTTTGCCGCATCAAAGGCGTGCATCGGCTGACCAAGTTCTAATAAACTTAAGTTAGTAATATCCACGATTGGGTCGATAGAGCGAATACCACAACGGCGTAATTTTTCTTGCAACCATAATGGTGAAGCTGCTTTTACATTCACATTTTTCACCACACGAGATAAATAACGAGGGCAAGCTTCAGGGGCTTGTAATTCCACCGCTACTTTATCGGCAATAGTCGCTGCCACAGGAGTAATTACCGGTGCTTTCACATCAATTTGGTTAATCACACCCACTTCACGAGCGATACCTGAAATGCTTAAGCAATCGGCACGGTTTGGCGTTAAGCTGATTTCAATCGCTACATCGTTTAAATTCAAATATTCACGGAAATCTTGACCGATAGGAGCATCAGCCGGTAATTCAATAATACCGCTATGATCCTCTTTAATACCTAGCTCCGAGTAAGAACATAACATTCCTTCTGACGGCTGACCACGCAATTTGGTTTTCTTGATTTTGAAATCGCCCGGTAAAACCGCACCATCCACTGCACACGCCACTTTTAAGCCCTGACGGCAATTTGGAGCACCGCACACGATATCTAATAAACGCTCGCCGCCTACATTTACTTTAGTTACACGTAATTTATCGGCATCCGGGTGTTGGGCACACTCTACCACTTCGCCTACAACCACGCCTGAAAATGCACCTGCTACCGGCTCTACATCATCAACTTCTAAACCTAACATTGTAATTTGGTCGCATAATTGCTCTGTCGTAATGGCTGGATTAACCCATTCACGCAACCAAGATTCATTGAATTTCATTATTTATATCCTTTAATTTGCAAAATTTTTGTTCTTTTTGACCGCTTGTTGTGAGCGAATTACTTAAATTGTTTTAAGAAACGTAAGTCATTTTCAAAGAATGAGCGTAAATCCGTTACATTGTAGCGAAGCATAGTTAAACGCTCAACGCCCATACCCACAGCAAAACCACTGTACTCTTCAGGATCGATGCCTACATTGCGTAATACATTCGGGTGAACCATACCGCAGCCTAACACTTCCAACCATTTACCGTTTTGACGCATTACATCCACCTCTGCTGAAGGCTCTGTGAACGGGAAGAACGATGGGCGGAAACGCACTTGTAAATCTTCTTCAAAGAACGCTTTTAAGAAATCGTGAATTAAGCCTTTTAATTCAGTAAAGTTCGCTTTTTTATCCACATAAAGTAATTCGATTTGGTGGAACATCGGTGTGTGGGTTTGGTCGTAATCGTTACGATATACACGCCCCGGAGCTACAATACGGATTGGTGGTTTTACAGTTTCCATCGTACGGATTTGTACGCCTGAAGTTTGGGTTCTGAGTAAACGTTTTGCATCAAACCAGAAAGTATCGTGATCGGCACGAGCCGGGTGATGAGCAGGAATATTTAACGCATCAAAGTTATAATAATCGGTTTCGATTTCTGGGCCGTTTGCCACCGTAAAACCTAATTCAGAGAAGAATTTCACTACACGCTCAATCGTGATAGATACAGGGTGTAAGCCACCTAATTCGGTTTTACGCCCCGGTAATGACACATCAATACTTTCATTGGCTAATTTGGCATTTAATTCAGCAGTTTCTAAACTCTCTTTCTTCGCATTTAACGCATCTTGAGCAATTTGTTTGGCGTCATTAATTTTTTGACCGACAGCCGGTCGCTCTTCTGCCGGCACATCACGCAAGCCTTGCATTAAGGCGGTAAAATGCCCTTTCTTACCAAAATATTCGACTTTCACTGCTTCTAATGCGGCAACATCGTTTGCGGTATTTACCGCCTCAACTGCCTGTGCAACTAAACTTTCTAAGTTGTGCATTCTATCCTCTAAAAATTAACTGATTAAAATTGCCCAAATGATAATACGTTATCGAGGAAAAGTAAATCGACAGATAATCTAAATAGTTGATTTTTAAGGTAAAGCAAGCGGTTAAATTTTGCAAAAATTTTACCAAAAACGACCGCTTGTGAGTGAAAGTCGATTTCTCTCCAAAATGACAGTATAATTGCAGCGAAAATTTATCACTCTCGAAAAGGAAAAATTATGTTTAACATCACTAAACAACAAGTTCTGGATGCCTTTAATTTCCGCTCTGCGTGCCGCCATTACGACACCACGAAAAAAATCAGCAAAGAAGATATGGACTACATTTTAGAGTTAGGCCGTCTTTCTCCTAGCTCGGTAGGCTCTGAACCTTGGAAATTTTTAGTGCTACAAAATCCTGAAATTCGCAGCAAAATTGCACCGTTCTCTTGGGGAATTAAGCACCCGATGGAAGAAATGAGCCATCTAGTGATCATTCTTGCTAAGAAAAACGTTCGCTATGACTCACAATATTTAAGAGATTCACTGATTAAACGTGGTTTAACCGAACAACAAATTGAAGGCTCTATCGCTCGCTATAAAAGTTTCCAAGAAGAAGATATGAAAATTTTAGAAAGTGAGAGAGCTTTATTTGATTGGAGTACCAAACAAACCTATATCGCATTAGGTAATATGATGAGCGGTGCGGCTTTAATCGGTATTGACTCTTGCCCGATTGAAGGTTTCCATTATGATAAAGTAAATCAGATTTTAGCTGATGAAGGCTTATTTGATCTCAATGAATATGGTATTTCGTGTATGGTAACTTTTGGCTACCGCAACAAAGATATTAAGAAAAAATCACGCAAACCGGTAGAAGAAGTGATTGAGTGGATTGAATAATCTAAAGTGGAATTTATAAAAATGGGCGATTTATTTCGCCCATTTTTATCTCATTTATTCTGGTTTTACCCATTTATTTGTAATTGTGCCAGCTACCATTGCCCCATTTACATTTAATGCAGTTCGTCCCATATCGATAAGTGGTTCAACAGAAATTAATAGTCCCACTAACTCAATCGGTAAGTTTAAGGTTGATAGCACTACAATCGCGGCAAATGTTGCCCCACCACCAACGCCTGCAATCCCAAATGATGAAATAGCCACAACTAAAATCAGCGTTAAAATGTAATTTAAACTAAAGGGATCAACCCCTACAGTTGGAGCAATCATTACCGCTAACATTGCCGGATAAATTCCTGCACAGCCATTTTGACCGATAGTTGCCCCAAAGGTTGCAGCAAAGTTTGCAATCACACTATGGTTGCCTAATTTGTTCGTTTGCGTTTCAATATTCAGCGGAATCGTTGCTGCACTTGAGCGTGAAGTGAAAGCAAAACTTAATGTCGGTAAAACTTTTTTATAATAATCAAACGGGTTCACTTTGGCGATGAATAGCAAGATACCGTGTACGATAAACATCAACGCCATTGCGATATAAGAAGCAACAATAAAGCTGCCTAAGTTTACAATATCACTCCATTGCGAAGTTGCCGCCATTTTGATCATTAAAGCGAACACTCCGTAAGGCGTTAAACGAATGACAAAACGCACTAAACGCATCACTAATTTATTCAAGGTTTCTACGCCTTGAGCGATACGCTCACCTAAATTTCTGTCCTCTTTACCTAAACTTAATGCAGCAAAACCTAATAAAGCGGAAAAAATTACTGTACTAATAATGGAAGTTGGATTTGCACCTGTCAATTCTAAAAACGGATTTTTAGGAATAAAAGAAAGTAACATTGCCGGCACCGATAAGTTACTCACTTGCTCTGCACGCCCCACGACTTTTTCTTGTGCAGCAATTTCACGTGTGCCAGCTACTAACCCTTCTGCTGAAAGATCGAATAGATAAACCAACGCAATGCCGATAACTGCCGAAATTGCGGTAGTAACTAATAATACTGACAGCACACCAAAACTGATTTTGCCTAATGCTCCCGCTTCTTTTAAACGGGTAATTGCAGATAGAATTGAAACAAAAACAAGCGGCATTACGATCATTTGTAATAAACGTACATAACCGTTACCCACTAAATTGATCCAATCAAGTGTTGCATCAATAAGTGGTTTTTCGTAAAAAGTTTGTAAAATTACACCGCTTGCAAGACCTAACACTAAGCCGATAAATACGGTTTGCCCCAGTTTTTGCGTCGATTTATAAATTCTCGCCAGTAAAAATAAAATAGCAGCAAAAACCACTAAATTTAGAATAAGCACAAAGCCTCCCAATATAAATAGTCATATAATAAAAAATGCCGCAAGGTTATTATGTTTACGGCATTTCTAAAAGACGAATTGTTACTTTATCATAACTAAAAGTTATAACAACTCCCAGCTTAGATTAGAAATTAAACGGCAATGTTCGCATTTAAAATGGAAAATATCGTGTAATGGCGATGCCAACTTCCACTCGCCATTACAAGAAGGGCATTTCCTATTGTGTTCTTCTAGCTCATCTATACCTAAGCGATAGAGATAATAAAAAGTCGGAATCTGCGTTTTTTCTTCGACTTGTTTGCATAAATCTAAACCGGATATCGCCAATTCGCTTCGATTATCCGAGATCTGCATTAACGCACTTTCCTCTAAAACAGATCCTTTCATTTGCAAGAGATCGCACGCTTGCCAATTTTGCTGCCACTCTAGTAATACTTCGCTCAATGCTTGATCTTTTAAACGATATAGTGGAATGGGGGCAAATTGCTCACCGTCATAAAGTGGCGAACAGGTATCTAAATGCGTTGTGTATAAAATTTGGAATTTAGGCTGTTTATTATGGCTTGTTTCTTCACCTTGATAATCACGCCCAACAATTTCGAAACCGGTAAAATTTACGCCATTTTCGACCGCTTGTAACAGTACCTCATTTACTTCCTCACTATTATTATCCGGTAATAAACTCTCTTGCTCAGGCGTACAAACGCTAGCTTGAAATCCATTTTGATGAAAAGTAATCGGCATTTCTCTACCAATTACTTGCCCATTATATAACCATTGATTTAAAATCTGCCCAATTAACGTTACAGGGTCTTGTTCAAAATTTTGATAACTGAAATGAACGATAACTTGATACATTAAATATTCTCTGCCATATCTTGAAATTCTTGCTTAACCACCGTTGTGGGTTCTTGATGAATAATCACTTTTGACATTGGAAAAGCCTCTAGTAATTTCTGCTCAAGACTATCGGTAATTTCGTGTGCAACTAAAAGTGTTAAGTGATCATCTAATTCCAAATGTAGTTGAATAAAACGCACAGCCCCGGCACGACGAGTTTGAATATCGTGGATACCTAAAATATTTGGGTGATGCGAAGCAATTTCTTTAATTTGCTCAATTTCTTCATCCGGCAATGATTTATCGAGCAAGGTTTGTACTGCCTCCCAAAACATTTTTACCGCATTGAACGCAATATAAAGTGCAATACCGATAGCAAAAATCGCATCTGCATAGATAAAGCCCGCTACATTAAGTAACATCGCCACCAAAATCGCCGCATTCATAAATAAATCTGTTTGATAATGTAGCGAATCTGCTTCAATTGCCGGACTCTGCGTAATTTTCACCACATAACGTTGGTATAACACTAAAATTGCTGTCGCTATAATAGAAACAATACTGACAATTACCCCAATATGTGATTGAGTAATCAATTCCGGATTGGTTAATTTATGAAAGCCTTGCAATAGCAAGAACACTGCCGAACCGGAAATAAAAGCACTTTGTGCAAGTGCCGCCAAAGATTCAGCCTTGCCGTGTCCGAAAGCGTGATTATCATCAGCAGGTTGAAGTGCAAAACGTAGCACTAAAATATTAGTAAGAGAGGCAAACAGATCCACAACCGAATCGGTCATTGCCGCTAAAATGGAAATAGAACCTGTTTGCCACCACGCAAAGGCTTTAATAATGATAAGTGAAACCGCAACAATAATGGCAAAATTGGCAGCTCGTTTCACTAATTTGTTATAATTTTCTGTCATTTTCTACATTCAACTAACCAAGCAAGTTGATTAAATTCAAAAGCAAGTTTTGTCATTGCTTGGCTGTAAGCGGTCAAATTTTTCGATTTTTTTGCAAATTCGGGGTTATTCAACGATCTTTTATCTGAAAATTGGATCTGCCCATAACCACAATCCAAATTACGCCCACGCGTTACTTCTAGCATTACATTATTAAAACGTTCTGTTGGCGGATAAATTACATTACTCTGGAGTTCGTTTTGCTCAATCTTAAATTTCGCAATCACATCTTGTTGTTTGGCAAAACTGGATTGACGAAAAGCGGATCGTTGTTCCAACGTCTGATTTTTACTGTTTTTATCTAAGAAAAACAAAATCCCTTTTTCCCAATTTTCAGCATTTTTCTCACCAATTTCAGGTAAGTAAAGTAAATGCTGCATTTCATCAAGCTGATTTGTCGTAACTTTAATGTAAGTCTGCCCTTGAAAATCCACTTTTTCCGGCACAGCAAATTGATTACTTTGGCTAACGCAGCCTGCCATTATCAAAATAGTAGGAGCAAATAGCATTTGCCTGCTAAATAAACGCTTAATCATTTTGTTCTTCTCGCTTGAACACCAATTCTGTTGCGGTTGAACTTTCCTCATCAAACCAATAACCACCGTAGTTAAACTGTTTGAGCTGTTCAACTTTAGTTGGTTGAGTTTCCAACATAAAGCGAACCATCATTCCCCTCGCTTTTTTCGCATAGAAGCTGATCACTTTATATTTACCGTTTTTCTCGTCTAAAAAAACCGGCTTAATGATTGTTGCATTTAGATTTTGAGGCTTAACTGCTCCATAATATTCATCAGAGGCGAGATTAACTAAAATATCATCACCTTGTTCATCAATCGCTTTTTGTAGGTTTTCAGTGATGATATTCCCCCAAAATGCGTAAAGATCTTTGCCCTTTGAATTCGATAACTTCGTTCCCATTTCCAAACGATATGGCTGCATTAAATCTAGCGGTTTTAATAAACCATATAAGCCTGAGAGCATACGTAAATGATTTTGAGCATATTCCACTTGGGCTTTGGTTAAACTCTCGGCATCCAAGCCTGTATAAACATCGCCTTTAAAGGCAAAAATTGCCGCTTTCGCATTTTGTTCGTTATGTTCAAGCGTCCATTCAGTAAAACGAGCAACATTAAGTGCAGCTAATTTGTCGCTAATTGACATCAAACTCCCCACTTCAGCAGGCGAAAGTTGTTTACAAATATCAATTAATTCTTGGCTGTAAGCGGTCAAATTTGGCTGAGAAAATGCAAATCCGCCAATTTTAGCTTCAAAATCAAGGGTTTTAGCAGGGGAAATAATAGCTAACATACGATCTTTTACTCTTTTAATTTTTCAATTTCTTTTGTGAATTCCTCAATATCGCTAAAACTCAAATAAATGGAGGCAAAACGGATATAAGCCACTTTATCTAGTTGTTTTAACGCATTCATTGCAAGTGTGCCGATATGACGGCTTGGCACTTCTCGCTCGCCCATTGCTTGTAGCTGAATGATGATTTGGCTGATGGCTTTTTCTACATCATCAGCACTCACAGGGCGTTTGTTTAAAGCTCGTCTTAAACCCATTCTGAGCTTTTCAGCATCAAACGGCTCTCGACTACCGTTATTTTTAATCACATAAGGCACAACCAATTCTGCCGATTCAAAGGTGGTAAAGCGTTCTTTGCACCCCACACATTCACGGCGACGGCGAATTTGGTAGCCGTTTGCCGCCAAACGTGAATCAATCACTTTGGTTTCTTCGGTTGAACAAAACGGGCAACGCATTATTTTTCCCCTTTTTGTTGTGCTGCTTGCTGTGCGATAAAAGCTTTATGCAAATTTTCCGGCGGCGGAGGCATTTGCAAATAGTAACCCTGCTCTGCTAATTTTTGCAAAACTTCTTCGTTTTTAGCTCGAACCAGCTGTTTATCGCCTGCTAAATTGAACATCATCACAAATTCAGGTTTGCCAAATATTTGACGTAAAGTCTCCGGAACTTGTTCAAATTGATCTCGCTTTGCTACATATAAATACATTTCATCTTTTGCTTTGCTTTTATAAATCGCACAAAGTGCCATTGGTTTAGTATTCATCGTCATAATGTCCACCACTATAGTTATCAAATCGGGAATATTGTCCTTGAAAGGTTAATCTCACTCGTCCAATTGGACCGTTACGTTGTTTACCGATGATAATCTCGGCAATGCCTTTCAGATCAGAATTGTCATTGTAAACTTCATCACGGTAAATAAACATAATTAAGTCCGCATCTTGCTCAATAGAGCCGGATTCACGCAAATCCGAGTTTACCGGACGTTTATCTGCACGTTGCTCTAAGCTACGATTAAGCTGTGAAAGAGCCACCACAGGGACTTCTAATTCTTTTGCCAATGCTTTTAGGGAACGGGAAATTTCCGCAATTTCAAGCGTTCGGTTATCAGCAAAACCCGGAGCACGCATTAATTGTAAATAATCGACCATAATCAAGCTCAAACCACCGTTTTCACGGTAAACACGTCTCGCTCGGGAACGAAGCTCTGTTGGCGTTAAGCCTGAACTATCATCAATATAAATATTATTACGTTCTTGCAAAATTGCCATTGTAGTGGAAATTTTAGCAGTATCTTCATCGTCTGAGATTTGCCCTGTTCGAATCTTGGTTTGATCCACTCGAGAAAGAGAAGCCAACATACGCATCATAATTTGATCGGCTGGCATCTCAAGACTGAAAATCAGTACAGGCTTTGCAGGTTTTTTCTTCGGATTGCCGTTTTCATCTAAATCGTCTTTATCTTCAATATCAATAAGCGAGGCATTTTCGCATAAATTCATCGCAAAAGTCGTTTTCCCCATTGATGGGCGAGCAGCAACAATAATTAAATCCGAAGGCTGTAATCCAGCCGTTTTTTTATTGAGATCGGTAAAGCCTGTGGAAACGCCCGTTACCCCACCGTTATGACGATTTTTAGACAAGGTATCCATTCTCGCCAACGTTTTTAACAAAATATCATCAATGCGTTGCGGACCTTCATTAGCATTATTTCGCTTTTCGGCAATTTCAAATACGATACGTTCAGCTTCGTCTAAAACCTCTTTAGAATTTCGCCCTTTGGTTTTATAACCCATTTCCGCAATTTGATTGCCTGCACTGATAACACTTCTTAAATCGGAACGATCCCGAACAATATCCGCATAGGCAAGGATATTTGCTGCACTTGGGGTATTCTTAGAGAGTTCTGCAAGGTAGGCAAAACCGCCGACATCTTGTAACACGCCTTTATCTTTTAACGCTTGGTCAAGAGTAATAATATCAACAGGCTTGTTAGCACGTACCAGATCTGCCATTTGTTCAAAAATAATGCGGTGAGCATAATTATAAAAATCGTGCGGTTGCACACGCTCAGCCACATTATCCCAATGATCGTTACTTAGCATAATGCCGCCAAGCACTGCCTGCTCTGCCTCAATAGAATGCGGAGAAATGCTAATCTGCTCAACTTGCTTATCTTTTACTTTTTCACGAGGTGTGCCGTTATATTCTGCCATTTTCATCTCTTATTAAATAAAGTTTGATTGGTATAGTTTATCGGAATTTACATTAAATTGAAATTTGCATTTTTTATACCTTATTCGAACAATAGCAAGCGGTCAAATTTCTTTAAATTTTTGCAAAATGCTTACAAAATCCGACCGCTTGTTTAAAAAACACTCATTACACCGTGATCTTTGCTGATACATCAAGTAAAATACGCAGGATTTCAAATAGGAAATCATTTTAAATTTATCACTATGGAGATATTCTATGGCATTGAATAACATTTTAGGTTTATTCGCCCAGTCCCCACTTAAGCCGTTACAAAAACACTCGAATAAAGTGGTAGAATGTAGCGAATTACTAGAATCTTTTTTTGAGGCTACTTTTGAACATAATTGGGAAAAAGCCTCTTTAGTTCGTGGTCAAATTGTTGATTTAGAACGTCGTGCAGACTCACTAAAACGTGAAATTCGCCTAAAACTTCCTCGTGGCTTATTTATGCCGTTAGAAAGAACGGATTTGTTAGAGCTAGTAACACAATTAGACAAACTTGCAAATTATTCAAGAGATATTTCTGGTCGCATTATCGGACGTCAGCTAGTTATTCCTGCGGAAATGCAACCACTATTCAAAAAATTCCTTTCTCGTAGTATTGATGCCAGCCGTCAAGTACGCAAAGTATTAGATGAAATGGATGAACTATTAGAAACCGGCTTTAGAGGTAGAGAGCTGGACTTCGTCAATAAGATGATTCTTGAACTCGACCAGATCGAAGACGACACTGATCAATACCAAATTACATTACGCCATACTCTGTTATCATTGGAAAAAACACTTAATCCGATTGATGTGATGTTCTTATACAAATGTATCGAACGTATCAGTATTTTAGCCGATCAAGCACAGCGAATCGGTTCTCGCATTGAATTGATGTTAGCTAAATCATAGGAAGTACAATGGAACTGATTAACAACTACGGTTTTATTATTGTTGTCATTACAGCCGTTTTTGGTTTTATTATGGCATTTGGTATTGGTGCAAATGACGTTGCAAATGCAATGGGAACTGCTGTTGGCTCTCGCACCATTACCGCAAAACAAGCAATCTATATTGCGTTAGTTTTCGAGTTTTTTGGAGCTTACCTTGCCGGTGGTGAAGTAGCTGAAACAATTAAAAGCGGTATTATTTCAACTGATGCTTTCATTGGTCGCCCGGATATTCTCATTCTAGGTATGATGTCAGCCCTTTTTGCTGCAGGTATCTGGTTAGTTGTAGCCTCACAAAAAGGTTGGCCGGTTTCAACTACTCACTCTATCATTGGTGCTATTGTTGGTTTTGCAGTTATCTCCGTTGGTATGGAAGCTGTTCAATGGTCTCAATTTGGCGGTATTGTAGGTAGCTGGTTTATTACGCCATTTATTGCTGGTATTGTTGCCTATCTTATCTTTGTGTCTACACAAAGAATGATTTTTGATACTGAAACCCCAATGGCAAATGCTGAGAAATATGCCCCTTATTATACAGCTCTAACAGTATTTATTATTTGTATTGTTACGCTAGAAAAAGGCTTAAAACACGTTGGTTTAGATCTTAGTGGTTTACAGACGGCTCTTCTTTCCGCTGCAATTTCTGTAGTTTGTGCCATTATTTGTGTGTTTTATCTTCGTAGTAATGCTTTCAAAGCAAGCTTAAAGGAAAACTCTACATTTAGCGGTGTAGAAAAAGTATTCAGCATTTTAATGCTGATTACTGCTTGTGCAATGGCTTTCGCACACGGTTCAAATGACGTTGCTAATGCTATCGGTCCTTTAGCTGCAGTGGTTTCTATTGTTGATCACGGCGGTGTAATTGAAGGAAAAACAGTTATGGCTCCTTGGGTTTTACCATTAGGTGCGGTAGGTATTGCAGTTGGTCTTGCGGTAATGGGTCATAAAGTAATGGGTACTATCGGCACAGGTATTACTGATTTAACACCAAGTCGTGGTTTTGCAGCTCAGTTTGCTTGTTCAGCTACAGTAGTACTTGCATCCGGTACAGGGCTTCCAATTTCTACAACGCAAACACTTGTAGGTGCAGTTATTGGTGTAGCTTTTGCACGAGGTATTGCGGCATTAAACCTGAGCGTAATTCGTAATATCATCGCATCTTGGGTAATTACTTTACCGGCAGGAGCATTGCTATCCATTGTGATTTACTATATCTTAAGTGCAATTTTTCATTAATCCACTTACTCATTTAAGGGGTAACTCTGCTTACCCCTTTTCTATTTTAAATTGCAAGGAGCATTATGAAAAAAACCGTTTATTTACTTGTAGGACTAATGTTCTGCACGGCACTCCCTACACTTGCTCAAACGCAATATATTAGCGAAAATCTTAATACCTATATGCGTAAAGGTGCAGGGGATAATTTTAGAATTTCCGGTGCAATCCAAGCAGGAGAAAAGGTAACGGTATTAGACAAAAAAGATCGTTATAGCTTAATTAGAGACACCCGAAACCGTGAAGGCTGGGTATTAAATTCTGATTTAAGTGATACCGCAAGCCCAAAAGAGCTTATTCCCCAGTTAAATCAACAGGTTCAAGACTTAACCAATCGCTTGAGCAAAATTGATACTGAATGGCAACAACGTACGGCGGAAATGCAGCGTAGAACGCAAGATGCCGTTCAAAAAAGTAGTGATTTAGTAGAAGAAAACGCTCAGTTAAAACGTGAATTGGAAATCTTAAAAAACAAAAACCGTGATTTAGAAACAATGCACGATTCTGAAAAGCGTGAAATTGTAATTCAATGGTTTATCTACGGTGGTGCTGTTTTAGGGGCTGGTTTACTACTCGGCTTACTTGTTCCATTCTTAATTCCTCGCCGAAAACGTAATAGTGGTGGTTGGGCTTAATAAAAAGATAAAAAGGATTTAGCTTAAAACTAAATCCTTTTTTCATTTCTATCTTACTGATAATTTCTCTAACTCAGTAAAATAGGTCGGGAAGGTTTTTGCCGTACAGTTTGGATCTAAAATCGTTACTGGTGTATTAGACAACGCAATTAATGAAAAACACATCGCCATTCGGTGATCGTTATAAGTTTCAATTTCTGCGTGTTGGAATTTATCCAATTCAAGAGGTTGAATACGGATAAAATCTTCACCTTCTTCAACAATTGCCCCGATTTTGCGTAATTCCGTAGCCATTGCAGTTAAACGGTCAGTCTCTTTTACCCGCCAATTGTAGATATTACGAATAACTGTTTCCCCTTCCGCAAATAAGGCAGTGGTAGCAATCGTCATTGCCGCATCAGGAATATGGTTCATATCCATATCCACACCTCTTAACGGGGCTTTCTCTGCTTGGATAAAATCCTCACCCCAAGTGATTTTTGCCCCCATTGCCTCTAATACATCAGCAAACAAGCGGTCGCCTTGTATTGATTTTTTACCAATGCCCGTAACCTTAACATTACCTTTAATCGCCCCGGCGGCTAAGAAATAAGAAGCAGAGGAGGCATCGCCTTCCACCAGATAATTGCCTTGTGGTGCGATATAGGTTTGATTGCCTTTTACTGAAAATATGTGATAATCACGGTTTTCAACGGTTATCCCAAAATCCTTCATCATTGATAGCGTAATATCAATATAAGGTTTTGATACCAGATCACCAATAATTTCAATTTCCATATCATTTTCAGCTAAAGGTGCAGACATCAATAATGCGGTTAAGAACTGGCTGGAAATTGAGCCATCAATTTGTACTTTTCCACCATTTAAACCACTATTTGTGATGGCTAATGGCGGATAGCCTTCATTTTCTAAATATTCTACTTCTGCCCCAACTTGGCGTAACGCATCAACTAAATGCTTGATTGGGCGTTCTTTCATTCGAGGCTCACCTGTTAAAATAATTTGAGCCCTATTCTCCCCTTTTAAGCACAACGCGGCAGCTAATGGTCGCATTGCCGTACCGGCATTCCCTAAAAAGAGCGATAAGCCATTTTGAGCTTGAAAAGCCCCACCAATGCCTTGTACTTCACAAACGGTTTTGTCTTCTGAAAGCTCATAATTTACACCTAAGGCTTTTAACGCATTAAGCATATGGCGAATATCATCGCTATCTAATAAATTGGTAACCCGTGTTGTGCCTTTAGCTAATGCTGCCAGTAATAATGCACGGTTAGAGAGGCTTTTTGAACCAGGTAAGTTAATTTCCCCTTCTACTCGGGAAATTGGATTTAATGTTAATTTTTCCATTTGTTTTTATAATTTGTAAAATTTTGATAAAAAGAAACCGCTTGTTAAGCCAACACTTTCAACAAAGCAGTAAAAAATCTGTCATTTTCTGCCGGCAACCCGATACTCACACGCAAATGATTTGGCATTCCATAGCCTGCAATCGGGCGAACAATCACGCCTTCACGCAATAATGCCTCATAAATTGGGGCTGCTGGGCGTTTAAAATCGATAGTGATGAAATTGCCCTTAGACGGAATATAGTCTAATCCGTTTGCTTGGCAAAATGCCTCAAAACGAGCCATTTCCAAGCGGTTATTTTTTGCTACTTTTTGTACAAAAGCATCATCATTCATCACTGCAATAGCAGAAGCTAGTGCAAGGCTGTTGCAGTTAAACGGTTGGCGAACACGATTTAATAAATCCGCAATTTCAGGATTGGACACCGCATAACCAATACGAAGTCCAGCTAAGCCGTAGGCTTTAGAAAGTGAGCGAGAAACAATTAAATTCGGATATTTTGCTGATAAGCCGAAAGAATCAATTCTTTCTTCTACAGCCGTAAATTCAGTATAAGCCTCATCTAGCACCACAATAATATTGCTTGGCACTTTTGCTAAGAAAGTCTCAATTTCAGCTTGCGTTAAGAAGTTACCTGTTGGATTATTTGGATTGGCAATAAAAATTAGCTTGGTTTTTTCGTTGATCGCCGCTAAAAAGCCCTCTAAATCGTGCCCCCAATTTTTAGCAGGAATTTCTCGAGCAACGGCATTAATAGCTTTTGTAACCAGTGGGTAAACAATAAACGCGTATTGTGAATAGATAATTTCATCTTTATCGCTGGCAAAGGTATGAGCAAATAGTTCTAATAAATCATTTGAACCATTACCTAAAGTAATTTGATTTGGCTGTAGGTTGAATTTTTTTGCGATAGTCGATTTAAGCTCAAACCCGTTTGAATCAGGGTAACGCGTTAAATCATCAAGTTGGTTGATAATCGCCTGTTTAGCACTTTCAGGGAAACCAAACGGATTTTCATTTGAAGCCAGTTTGATGATATTTTGAATGCCCAATTCACGTTCTAATTCCTCAATAGGCTTTCCTGCTTGATAAGGCGAAAGCGATTTCACCCCTTCATTGGCGATGTTGAAAAATTGCATAATAACCTCTGTTTTTCTTATTAAAATATCACGTGATTTTAGTAGAGAAAGGATTATTTTACCAGTAAAAGTTTTGTTACAACTGGAAAGAAATAAGTACAGATTAATGCTTTGCCTTATTGGTAAAAAATTAATGAAAAACGACCGCTTGTAAACAAAAAACCGAGAGCAAATTGCTCTCGGTTTTTTAACTTATCTATTAGTGCTCCGCTTTAGTATCAGCAAGGGAATCACCAATATTGTTATCCTTAGTTGGCTTATCATCTATGATGGAAGTAGTATCTGCTGCTTGCTCACCACTTGGTGGTGTTGCATTGTCATCTTTGGTTGGTGTATCACTCCAACCTGATGGTTCTCCAACCGGGCGACGAGCCATTAAGTCATCAATTTGTTTACTATCTAAGGTTTCGTATTTCAATAAGGCATCTTTCATTGCGTGTAAGATATCCATATTCTCTTCAAGCGTTTGTTTAGCACGTTGATAGTTTCTATCAATGATTTTACGCATTTCGGTATCAATAAGCTTTTGCGACTCTTCCGATACGCCTTTAATCGCCCCCATTCCGTCTTCATTTTGATAGAAGATCGGACCAAGCTCCTTCGAGAAACCCCATTGCGTTACCATTGCTCGTGCAATTTGGGTTGCACGATGGATATCAGAAGATGCCCCAGTGGTGATTTTATCTTCCCCGAAAATCAAACCTTCAGCGATACGACCTGCAAATAAAGTTGAAAGCTGACTTTCTAATTTGGTGAAGGTCTCACTTACACGGTCGCCTTCCGGCAAGAACTGTGCAAAACCGAGTGCTTGACCGCGAGGTACAATCGTTACTTTATTTAATGGATCGTGTTCCGGCATTAAATAACCGACAATAACGTGTCCTGCTTCGTGATAAGCTGTGTTGATAATCTCTTTTTCCGTCATCGTATTTGAACGACGTTCCGGACCCATATTAATTTTATCGCGAGCTTCTTCAAAATCTTCCATCGTTACTACACGCTTATTTTTACGTGCTGCGAACAAGGCTGCTTCATTCACTAAGTTTGCTAATTGAGCACCTGAATAACCCGGTGTACCACGAGCAATTTGCATTGGATCAACACCTTCTGCAAGCGGTACTTTTTTCAAGTGAACTTTCAAGATCTGCTCACGACCTTTTACATTCGGCAAATCAACCGTTACTTGGCGGTCAAAACGTCCCGGACGGGTTAAAGCATCATCAAGCACATCAGCACGGTTAGTGGCAGCGATGATAATCACACCTTCCGAACCTTCAAAACCGTCCATTTCTACTAGCATTTGGTTAAGTGTTTGCTCACGCTCATCGTGTCCGCCACTAAAGCCTGCTCCACCACGTTTACGACCTACTGCGTCAATCTCATCAATGAAAATAATACAAGGGGCATTTTTCTTCGCTTGGTCAAATAAATCACGCACACGCGAAGCACCCACACCAACGAACATTTCAACGAAATCCGAACCAGCCATCGTAAAGAACGGCACGCGAGCTTCACCGGCAATTGCTTTTGCCAATAAGGTTTTACCAGTTCCCGGAGGTCCAACCATTAAGATCCCTTTTGGGATACGTCCGCCTAGTTTTTGGAACTTGCTTGGATCACGCAAGAATTCAACGACTTCACCTACTTCTTCTTTCGCTTCATCGCAACCGGCAACATCAGAGAAACGGGTTTTGACTTCATCGGCTGTCAGCATTTTCGCTTTGCTTTTACCAAAGCCCATTGCACCTCGACCACCCCCGCCTTGCATTTGTCGCATATAGAAGATGTAGAAGCCGATCAATAGCAACATTGGGAACCACGAAATCAAGATTTGCGATAACAAACCACGACGCTCTGCCGGTTGCCCTGTAATCACCGCATTGGTTTTAGCCAAGTCCGCCATCAGATATTCATCATACATTGGCATTACGGTTTGGTAAGTTGCACCATCGTTCTTGGTAACCACAATAGTGTCGTCATTCTGTTTGAAATCGACCCCTTTTAAGCGATTTTCTTTAATATCACTCAAAAAAGTCGAATATGGCACAGTGTTTGAAGCTCCACCAAAATTAGAATTGAAGCCTTCGTAGGCAGTCATCATTACAATGGCAACCACCACCCAAAGCAAAATATTTTTAACCATATCGTTCAAGGTTAATCCCCTATCTTCTTAATAAAAACTGTTTAAGGTTACTATAAAAGCGGTTAAATTTCTTAACTTTTTTGCAAAATTTTAGCAAAAAACAACCGCTTGTGTGGTTTCTAACCTTTATAGCCTGTTGCAACTATATAAACTTCTCGAGAACGATCTCGTGAAGCTTCCGGTTTTCTGACTTTTACTACACTAAATAGCGAACGAATTTCTCTGAGATATTCATCAAATCCTTCGCCTTGAAACACTTTTACCACAAAACTACCTTTGGGTGCTAATACTTGACGACACATATCTAATGCTAATTCCACCAGATACATTGCACGAGGAATATCAACAGAAGGCATACCGCTAAAATTAGGTGCCATATCAGACATTACCACATCAACTTTTTCTTCCCCAACACGTTCTAATAACGCGTTCAGAACAGATTCTTCACGGAAATCGCCTTGTAAAAAATCAACCCCGACAATCGGGTTCATATCTAAAATATCGCAAGCAATAACTCTGCCTTTACTGCCAATTTGTGTAACCACATATTGCGACCAACCGCCTGGCGCCGCTCCTAAATCCACAACTGTCATACCCGGTTTAAATAAACGGTCAGTTTGTTGAATTTCATCTAATTTGAAATATGCACGTGAACGTAATTTTTGTTTATGTGCTTTTTGTACAAATTGATCTTTAAAATGTTCCGCAAGCCAGCGAGAGGAACTTGCACTACGTTTTCTACCCATTTTTCTTTTTGTTTAGTTAATCCAAGAATTAATAATAAGGTTTAAATTAACGAATTCAAGAGATAACGAAAAATTAATCTTCGTCAGCTCTTGAATATTAATATTTATTGTTCTTAAGGAACAATTACGGTAAATACATAAGTCGCTAAAATTATGAGTAACACAATACCATAAAGTATATTGGTTTGACCGTGATTAAGCGAAAGCATTGCCACAAAAGATGAAAGTGAAAGTAAGACCATTGATTTCCAGTCTAACCCTAACACCATATTGATGTCATATAATACGCAAACAATAGCTACTGCCGGAATAGTCAAGCCGATACTTGCTACCGCAGAACCTAGTGCAAGGTTTATGCTGGTTTGTAAACGGTTGCGGCGTGCTGCTGTTAATGCTGCTAATCCTTCCGGTAATAATACCACTGCTGCAATAATTACCCCAACTAAAGCCACCGGAGCCCCTGCACCTAACACCATTTGTTCAATAGATGGCGAGAGTGCTTTCGCTAGAAAGACAACAATACCTAAGCAAATAATTAAAAATAATAAACTTGTTAGTGCTACTTTCATTGAAGGTGGTTCTGCGTGATGCGATGGGTTGTCATCATCTTCAACTAAAAAATAATCACGGTGGCGAACCGTCTGAATTAAAATAAATGACGCATAAAGCACAATAGAGGCAATTGCGACAAAAATTAATTGGGATGAGCTATAAGTTGCACCATCTGTACTTGTGGTAAAGTTTGGTAATACTAAAGTGATCACTAAAATAACAACTAAAGTTACTAATGCTGTGCTGGCTGATTTTTGACTGAAAAATTGCTCACGATGCTTTAATCCACCAATTAATAAACAACCACCTAAAATACCGTTTAGAATGAGCATTATTGCCGCAAAAACGGTATCACGGGCTAAATAAGCGGTATTATCTCCACCAGCAACCATCAATGATACAATTAGCGATACCTCAAGCACGGTAATGGCTAATGCAAGAATAATAGTACCAAAAGGCTCGCCTACTTTATGTGCTACAACCTCTGCGTGATGAACCGCTGATAAAACACTCCCAATCAGAAAAGCACCTGCGACTAATTGCAAAACCAGGCTTTCTTTTATGCCGACAAAATAGATAATCCAAGCTGCAATAGGTAATAAAAGCGACCAAATAGGCAAAGGCTGATGACCTTTTTGTACTGTTGGCATAAATTCTCCTTAATATTAATTAGTTACGTACTCCATTTTGTCATTCTATCAAAAAGATTTTTAGTTGTAGAGAAATATAAGAAATAAGTAATACCTATTTATTCCACGATCCGCTAAATCTTCTCTTAAAAAATCATAAAACTCAGCCCAAACGGAATTTTTTGCTCCAATAAATGAAATTATTGAATAAAAAGAGTAAAATATCGCAAAAATCACGCTTTGGCATATCATTTAAATATCTTGCTAAAGTAACACATTAATTAAATAAGGATCTTTTATGACTCAACTGAGCGTTGTAATTTTAGCAGCGGGTAAAGGCACTCGTATGTATTCAGATTTACCAAAAGTGTTGCACCCGGTTGCCGGTAAACCGATGGTAAAACACGTTATTGATACTGCAAAACAGTTGGATGCCAAACAAATTCATTTAATTTACGGACACGGTGCGGATTTATTAAAAACACGCTTAAGTGAAGAGCCTGTAAACTGGGTATTCCAAGCCGATCAATTAGGCACAGGGCACGCAATGCAACAAGCTGCCCCATTTTTTGCTGATGATGAAAATATTGTGATGCTCTATGGCGATGCACCCTTGATTACTAAAGCTACCTTAGAACGCTTAATTGCAGCTAAGCCTGAAAACGGTATTGCACTATTAACTGTTGAATTGGAAAATCCGACCGGATACGGACGTATTATTCGTGAAAACGGCTCAGTAGTTGCTATTGTTGAACAAAAAGATGCAAGCGAAGAACAACTTAAAGTGAAAGAAGTAAACACCGGTGTAATGGTAGCAAGTGGTGCAAGTTTCAAAAAATGGTTGAAAAACCTCAATAATAACAACGCACAAGGCGAATATTACATTACTGATGTGATCGCAATGGCAAACCAAGACGGCTTCAAAGTACAAGCGGTTCAAGCCACTGAATTTATGGAAGTAGAAGGAGCAAATAACCGTTTACAACTTGCCGCATTAGAACGCTTCTACCAAAAACGCGAGGCAGAAAAATTATTGCTTGCAGGTGTTACGATTATCGACCCGACTCGCTTTGATATTCGCGGTACGGTAACTCACGGTAAAGATGTCTCTATTGATGTGAATGTAATTTTAGAAGGCGAAATCAAACTAGGCAATAACGTGAAAATCGGTGTCGGCTGCGTACTGAAAAATTGTGAAATTGGCGATAATGTGGAAATCAAACCTTATTCTGTGCTTGAAGATTCAGTAGTAGGTGCGAAATCCGCTATCGGTCCATTCTCTCGCTTACGCCCGGGTGCAGAATTAGCGGAAGAAACCCATATCGGCAACTTCGTTGAGATCAAAAAAGCCACTATCGGCAAAGGTTCTAAAGTGAACCACTTAACCTATGTGGGTGATGCGGAAGTAGGTAAAGATTGTAATATCGGTGCCGGTGTAATCACCTGTAACTACGATGGAGCGAACAAATTTAAAACCATTATCGGTGATAATGTATTTGTCGGTTCAGACAGCCAATTAGTTGCACCTATTACCATTGCCAGCGGCTCTACCATCGGTGCCGGAGCTACGGTAACCAAAGATGTCGGCGAAAACGAGCTTGTTATCAGCCGCGTGCCACAACGCCACATTCAAGGCTGGCAACGCCCAACCAAAAAGAAATAATACAAGCGGTTAAATTCTGCTGATTTTTTGCAAAAGCCTCTGTGAAAACAAGGCTTTATTTTTGTGTAAATAGAAAAGTAAGGGAGAACAAATTGTTCTCCCTTAATGACTATATTATTCCCACTCAATCGTTGCGGGTGGTTTACCTGAAACGTCATACACCACACGGGAAATACCGTTTACTTCGTTGATGATACGGTTGGAGATTTTACCTAATAAATCATAAGGCAAGTGAGCCCAATGTGCGGTCATAAAGTCGATGGTTTCAACAGCACGTAAGCTCACAACCCAGTCGTATTTACGTCCATCCCCCATTACGCCAACCGATTTCACCGGCAGGAATACAGTAAAGGCTTGGCTGACTTTGTAATACCAGCCTGAGTTGTATAACTCTTCGATAAAAATAGCATCGGCTTTACGCAGTAAATCACAGTACTCTTTCTTGATTTCACCAAGTACACGCACGCCTAAGCCCGGTCCTGGGAATGGGTGGCGGTTCAGCATTTCAGCCGGTAAGCCGAGTGCCAAGCCGATTTTACGTACTTCATCTTTAAATAATTCACGCAATGGTTCAACTAAGCCGAGTTTCATATAATCCGGCAAACCGCCCACATTGTGGTGCGATTTAATCACGTGTGCTTTACCTGTTTTGCTTGCGGCAGATTCGATTACATCAGGGTAGATTGTGCCTTGTGCTAACCATTTTACTGAGGTTAATTTTTTCGATTCATCATCGAACACGTCCACGAAAACTTTACCGATGGTTTTACGTTTTGCTTCCGGTTCGTCAATACCTTTTAACGCATCTAAGAAGCGATCTTCTGCATTTACTCGCACAATGTTTAAACCAAATTTATCGCCGAACATTTCCATTACTTGATCGCCTTCGTTTAAACGGAGCAAGCCGTTATCCACGAATACGCAGTGTAAGTTTTTGCCGATAGCACGGTGTAATAATAATGCCGTTACAGACGAATCTACTCCACCTGATAAACCTAAAATTACCTCATCATCGCCCACTTGCTCTTTAATACGAGCAACGGCATCTTCGATAATGTTTTCCGGTGTCCAGTTACGCTCACAGCCACAAATGCCTACCACAAAGTTGGTTAGAAGTTCTAAACCACTTTTTGTGTGTGTTACTTCAGGGTGGAACTGCACGCCATAGAAACGGCGACTTTCGTCCGACATTGCCGCAATCGGGCAAGTTGGTGTAACGCCAGTTACTTGGAAACCTGCAGGTAAACGCGTTACTTTATCACCGTGGCTCATCCAAACATCTAATTTTGGCTCACTAGCGGTTAAATCATCGTTTAATTTTGCAAATAGGTTATCGGTTGCTTGTAATGCCACAGATGCATAACCAAACTCACGGTGATCGGAGGTTTCGGTTAAGCCACCTAATTGCATCGCCATCGTCTGCATTCCGTAGCATATACCAAGCACAGGCACACCTGCATTGAATACATATTCAGGGGCACGAGGGCTGTTTTCTTCAGTGGTACTCTCAGGTCCTCCTGAAAGAATAATCCCCGTTGGATTAAATTCACGGATCTGTTCTTCCGTTACGTCCCAAGCCCAAAGCTCGCAATAAACCCCAATTTCACGCACACGACGGGCGATTAGTTGGGTATATTGTGAACCGAAGTCGAGGATTAAGATTTTATGGTGGTGGATATTTGTCATTTGAATTTCTCTTTATTTAATTAAATTTTTGCTTAATCCGTAGGGGCAACTTGTTGCCCCCTAGCTATTCGATATCGTTTGTTGCTTTTCTTTACATCAATCCCATTTTTTCACGGAATGCTTTGGTCAATGTTTGGTATTGCACCAACACATCAATCGCATTTGAACTATAACCGATTTCTTTTAATAAAGTTTCTAATTCGGATTGGCTTAATTGAGCCAAAGCATTTTCAGCAGGCAATAATGCCTCATTTAATTCTGCTGCGTTCATTATTTTTCCTTTTGGTTAGTAGTCAAGCGGTTAATTATCTCAAATTTTTTGCAAAATGCCCAAAATCTCATTCATATCCTTCCCCATATAATCCGCTAAACTTTGGTCGATTAGCATCCGTTTTTCTTCATAGCCAATTACGCTTAAGCCTGCGGTTTTTGCAGATTTCATTCCGTAGTAGGAATCTTCAATCGCTACCGCATTTTCAGGCTGCACACCTAATTTTTCGCAGGTGTAGCGGTAAATAGTTGGGTCTGGTTTGCTGTGTTCAAATTGTTCGCCGCTGACGATAAAATCAAATTCATCTTTAATGCCGCATACGGTCAAAATATTGTCAATATGCGATTTTGCTGATGAAGACGCCACCGCTAATTTGATATTGTTTTGCTTGGCGAAATCAATGATCTTTTGAATATCGGCTCGGAAAATGGTACGAAAATCTACCGTACTAAATAAGTTTTGGAAAAAGGCATAGTAGCGGCTGCGGATTTCTTCAATCGGCAAACTGGATTCACTTAATTTTTGCACAATTACCGGAATTTCTTTTAAACATTTCCCAACTACTTCGGATTGTTGCTCAAGTGTAATCGGGCGGTTGTGTTCTTTGAGATCTTCAATAAACTGTTTTTGCAGTGAAAACTCAAGATATTCGGTATCGACAATCACGCCGTCCATATCAAAAATGATAGCTTGGAGCATAGAGCCTCTCTTTACAAGCGGTTAATTTTTCGCAAAATATTACAATTATTTGTAGGGGCGAAATATTTTTCGCCCCTACAACATTAGCCCATACGGTAGTTTGGAGCTTCTTTGGTAATGGTAACATCGTGAACGTGTGATTCTTTAATACCAGCACCGCTGATGCGTACAAATTGAGCTTTAGTACGTAATTCTTCAATAGTTGCACAGCCAGTTAAGCCCATACAAGAACGTAATCCGCCCATTTGTTGATGGATAATTTCTTTTAATAAGCCTTTGTATGGAATACGCCCTTCAATGCCTTCCGGCACTAATTTGTCGGCGGCGTTATCTGATTGGAAATAGCGGTCGCTTGAGCCTTTGCTCATCGCACCTAAAGACCCCATTCCACGGTAAGATTTAAATGCTCTGCCTTGGTAAAGTTCGATTTCGCCCGGTGCTTCTTCCGTACCGGCGAACATAGAGCCAACCATAACACAGCTTGCACCGGCTGCAATCGCTTTAGAAATATCGCCTGAGTAACGAATACCACCGTCTGCAATTACAGGAATTCCACGCTCTTTTAATGCAGCTGCCGCATCGGCAATCGCAGTAATTTGTGGCACGCCCACGCCTGTTACGATACGAGTAGTACAAATTGAACCCGGACCAATCCCCACTTTCACTGCACTTGCACCGGCATCCGCTAACGCAATTGCTCCTTCAGCCGTTGCTACGTTACCTGCCACAATCGGGAGATCTGGATATTTTGCACGGGTTTCTCGCACACGTTGTAAAACACCTTCTGAATGACCGTGTGAAGAGTCAATTAACAACACATCTACACCTGCTTTCACTAAGGCATCAATACGCTCTTCATTGCCCGGACCAGCACCGACTGCTGCCCCAACACGCAAACGTCCTAATTCGTCTTTACACGCATTCGGTTTGCTTTCGGCTTTTTGGTAATCTTTTAAGGTGATCATCCCTTTTAATTTGAAGTCATCACTCACCACTAATACTTTTTCAACACGGTGTTCGTGCATTAAATGAAAAATTTCATCACGGCTTGCACCTTCTTTTACCGTAACTAAACGCTCTTTTGGCGTCATAAATTCACGCACGGTTTTGCTTAAATCGCTCACAAAGCGAGTATCACGCCCGGTGATAATTCCCACTAAATTTTGGTTTTCATCCACCACCGGATAACCTGCAAAACCATTTTGTTTCACGATATTCGCTAATTCAGCAAGGGTAATATCAGGTGAAACGGTTACCGGCTCAGAGACGATACCGCTTTCAAATTTTTTCACTTTACGCACTCGATCAGCCTGGCGTTCAATCGACATATTTTTATGAATAAAACCAATGCCGCCTTCTTGGGCTAACGAGATCGCTAATTTGGTTTCGGTTACTGTATCCATCGCAGCAGATAACATTGGAATGTTTAAGCGAATGGTTTTAGTTAATTGAGTTGAAAGATCGGCTGTGTTTGGAAGCACTGTGGAGTGTGCTGGGACGAGAAGAACATCATCAAAAGTGAGTGCTTCTTGTTTGATACGTAACATTGCAATAATTCCTTAAAAAGTGATTAAAATGAAAAAACTGTATTGGAAAATTGCGAGCGGATTATACAGATAAAAATGTAAGTTGTAAACTTTCTAGGCAAACGTTTTCGTTATTTGTAAATAAAATAAACAAGCGGTTAGATTTCTCTTATTTTTTGCAAAAAAATGAGGAAATCTAACCGCTTGTAACCAAAAGGACATATTGCTACGTCCTTCCTTTGTATTAAGTTTTACGCTTCTTTTGTGGTTGGAAAATATTTTTCCTCATCAAATTCACGTAAAGGTTTGTGCTCCTGACCTAAGAAGGTGTAAATCACAGGCAGTACAAACAGGGTAAATAGTGTTCCAATCGCAAGACCTGCCACAATGACCATTCCCATACTGAAACGGGCAATCGCACCTGCACCTACCGCAAATAATAGCGGAATTAAGCCTGCAATCATCGCTGCTGTTGTCATCATAATCGGACGTAAACGAATGGTTGCCGCATAAACAATAGCATCATAGCGAGATTTGCCGTGATTTAATTGCTCTTCTTTTGCCACTTCACACATCAAGATACCGTGTTTGGTGATTAAGCCAACAAGCGTAATCAAGCCCACTTGCGAGTAGATGTTGAGCGTGTAGCCTGCCGTCCAAATACTATTGGCAAATGCCATCATATCTTTAGAGCCTGTGCCGGCGGCAATTCCCATAAACAGTCCTTTCATTGCTGATGGAATGTTCATAACCAGTAATGCTCCACTTACTGCCAATGGAACAGAAACTAAGATTACTAGTGGATCACGCCAAGACTCAAACTGAATTGCCAGTACGATATAGATAATCACAACCGCAAGTGCAAATGTCATTGCCATTGCATTACCTTCTTGAATAAATTGACGAGACTCACCTCTAAAATCGTACTGATAACCAGTAGGTAAAGTGCGATCTAATTCTGCTTTCGCCCAATTTACGGCATCACCGATAGAACCGGATACTACACCGCCAATTGTCGCAGAGTTTAACTGGCTCATACGAGGTAATGAAGATGGTGAGGTAGTTAATTCCATTGTAACAAATGAACCTAACGGAATAGACTCTCCAGTTGCAGTCGTAACATAGTAGTTCATTAAATCTTCAGGATTTAAACGGTCGTTACGTACTGCTTGCGATACAATTGGATAAGCACGAGAGTCAATATCGACACGGGTAATAATTGCACCCGATAAGAATGCCCCTAATGTACCACTTACTTGCTGCATCGTTACGCCATAAGCCCCCATTTTTTCACGGTCGAATTTCATATTCATCGTTGCCGTGTCAAATTTTAGGTCTAGGTTCGCAAAGAAGAACTGCCCAGATGCCTGTGCTTTTTTCAAGAACTCGGAAGCCACTACCGCTAATTTTTCATAGCTGTCTGCAGTTGTAATCACAAGTGAGAACGGTAAGCCGTTTTCGCCTGTTGAGATCTCAGGGAAAGCAATCGCATTTACGTCCATTGCAACTACTTTTTTCCCTAGAGCTGCAATTTCGTTTGAAATTTCTGCACGCTCACGAGTACGATCATTCCAATCTTTTAATGCGATAATCGATAATGCACTATTACCACCATTGAACCCTGAGATCGTCATAACCGATGAAACTTCAGAGACTTTAGATACTTCCTCAGTAAACGGAGCTAAGGCTGCTTCTGTATAATCTAAATTTGTATTAGATGGACCATTCGAAATCCCTACAACGAAACCGCGATCTTCTGTTGGAGCAACTTCACTTGAAAGTGAGGTAAATAAGAACGGTAGGCTTGCAAAAATCAATACTGCAAAGAACAGCATAAAACCACGAACTGCCATTACCGCACTTAGCATATTGGTGTAGCAGCTTGTCATTTTATCTAGCGAGCGATGAACAAAGCGTGCAAAACGAGATTCTTCACCTTCTTTATGCTCTTTTAACACTCGGCTAGACATCATCGGTGAAAGCGTAAGAGCTGCAATTCCTGAAATAAATACCGCACCGGCAAGAGTTAAAGCAAACTCTTTGAAAAGTGTACCTGTTACCCCTGTCATTAATGCCATTGGGGAATATACTGCTGCTAATGTAATTGTCATTGAAATTACCGGTAAGGCAATTTCACGCGTACCAATAATTGCTGCATCAAATGGCGTTTTACCTTCTTTAACGTGGCGTTCTACGTTTTCAAGTACTACGATCGCATCATCTACAACTAAACCAATCGCTAATACTAACGCAAGTAAGGTTAGAAGATTGATTGAGAAGCCAAACATTTGAAGTAGGAACAATGCCCCGATAAGTGAAATCGGAATGGTAATAACGGGTACAATCATTGCACGAAGCGAACCTAAGAATAGGATAATCACAACTAATACAATAACGGTTGCTTCTAAAATAGTACGAATCACTTCATTGATTGAGCTATCAATCGCAATGGTTTTATCATAAACGATATCCCCTTGAATGCTATCCGGTAAGTTTCTCACGACCTGATCAAACATTGGGTAAATATCTTTTGCTACAGTCAATGAGTTAGCTGTAGCTGCAACTGAAACCGCTAAAACCACCGCTTCTTTGCCACTTACTGTTGCACGAGCAGCATCACTAGCTTTATCTAATTCTACGGTGGCAATATCTTTGAGTTTAATTGTTCTACCATCTGGTGTCGTTGAAACGGTAACTTGTTCTAGCTCTTGAACAGAAGGCGTTGTTGATAAAACTTTGTTTTTATATACCGTATAATAACCGTTAGCATTACCGGCTGCAGTTTGTAAGTTATTAGCACTTAATGCCGATAAAACCGCTGAGCCCGATAGCTTATTGCTCGCCATTTTATCCGGATCTAACCAAATGCGTAAGCCAAAAGTTGAACCATACACATCTACGCTTGAAACACCATTTACGGTAAAGAATTGCGGTTTAACCACACGGTTCAGGTAATCGGTTACTTGTGCCGTATTTAATTCATCAGACACAAATCGAATATACATTAACGCATCATTAGAACCGGTCGAAACTCTGATAGACGGGTCATCAATACCTCTCGGTAAATTAGAACGTACCGCATTCACTTTTGCCGAAATGTCTGAAAGTGCTGCATTCGGATCGGTATTTAACTTCATTTTCGCAGTAACTGTTGTCGTACTTGGCGAGCTTGATGAAGTCATATAGTCGATATTATCCGCTTGAGCGACCGCCTCTTCTAACTGTGAGGTAACAAGAGCTTGCATTAAACCGGCATCAGCACCTGAATAGTTCACGCTTACCGTTACAATAGAAACAGTCATCTCCGGATATTCACGCACCTGCAATTTTTCAATCGATTGTAAGCCTAAAATCGTAATGAGTAAGCTAATACAAACGGCTAAAACAGGGCGTTTAATAAAGATGTCAGTAAATTTCACTTACTACTCCATTAAAGTTTGCTGTTTTTTGCTGGTGTGCTAATACCAACGGCTTCAATATCAGACACTTTTACTAACGAGTTATTACTCAAACGTTGTAATCCACCCGTTACAATTAAATCACCGGCTTTCACACCTTTAACTAATTGCGAATAATTACCTCTGCGGTCAGCGGTTTTCACTTCCGCTTGTTTTGCACGGTACATTTTATTTACATCTAAACTTGGATTTTGTGCTGCCATTTTATTAACCTTCTCTTTATCTTCCTCAGATAAAGGCTGCAACACATAAACCGTTTCACCATACATTGTATAAGCTACCGCAATTTGTGGCACAACAACCTGCTCTGTTTGAGTTGGTAACGCTACATTTAAACGTGCAAACATACCTGAAAGCAATTTTTCTTGCCCTTCCTCAATCACCGCTTCAACATTCATTAAACCTGTTAAACGATCAACGGCAGGATCAATTGCCACAATACGAGCAGGGAAAGTTTGTGCAGGTAACGCATCAATCTCTGCTGTTACTTTTTGACCAACCGAAACTTGCTCAACATTAGTTTGTGGAAGGGTAAAACGTACTTTCATAGAAGATTGATCTTCAACACGCACAATTTCAGTTCCCATTGTGATGTATTGTCCTACGTTTACATTCACAATACCCGCCACACCACTAAATGGGGCATAGATTTGACGACGTTTGATAATTGAACGTAATGACTCAATATTCGCCAATAGTTGGTTATAGGTTGATTGAGCATTATCAAATTCTGCTTTTGAAGCACTGTTCGATGCAATCAAATTGCGATAACGTTCAAAATTGGCTTTAGCTGTTGACAGCTGGGCTTCTGAAGCTCTTAAATTAGCGAGTTCGACGCTGCTGTCAAATTCAACTAAAAGATCACCTTTTTTCACACGCTGACCTGATGTAACCAGCACACGGCTTACCACACCTGAAGTTTCAGCACTCAACATCGCCCCTTGATTTGGGCGAATATAACCAACTGCTGAAATTGTGGGTGTCCATTCTTGTGTAGTAACCTGCATTGCCGTTACTTCACTAACAGATTCAGGCATATTTGCCGCAGCTTCTGTTTTTTTCATCGCCCCGATTTTTTGTAATCCTACGATTGCAGCAAATACAATCAATACAATTAACAATGTGAGTACAATTAAAAACTTTCTGCCTTTGCCCGGCTTCTGCGTTTCCGTTGTCATACATTCTCCGTAAATAAATAAAAAATAAACCTAAAAAGTAATTGCTTTCCAAGTGCGTAAAATAATCTCATCAAGATATGCTTCAAAATTACTGTCTTGATTGAGCTTTTGTAGATACTTAATATCTACCAATGTACCAATACTTAACGCATAGAGTAATTCATTTGGTAAATCTACAATTATTTTTTGCTTCTTACCTTTAAAAATTAACTTATTCCAAAATGAATTTTCATCTGCAATGGTTTCCCGAATTAGCTCATCAATTCCAACAACTGCCTGAAATTGTTTTACCAACTCCAATCGTTCTGTTAAAAACTGCCATTTCTTTTGCATCAATGCTTGATATTGCTGAAACAAGTCCATTTCAGAGATAAACTCAAAAGACAAGTAATTGTTATAACATTCAAGCAATTGAGTTGCTAACCCGTGCAATAAATCATCTTTTGTTTTAAAGTAAAGATACAATGTACCCGAAGCAATACCTGCTTCTTTGGCAATATTACGCATTGAAAGGTTTTGTAAACCCTCATCTACGATTAGCTTTTCAGTGGCTGATAAGATACGATTTACCATCTCTTCTTTTGGCTCGATCCGCCTAGACATTTGATCTCCTAGCCTATAATGAACGGTCGTTCATTTTAGCCATTTTTAGGAAAAAAGAAAGCAGAAAAATCATAAAAATGATGAAAATGATGAATAAATTCATTGAAAAAATTAAATTTTTTTGAACAAGCGGTCGGATTTCGTCAAAACTTTGCAAAAATCAGCCAAACAATAAGTCTGAATGCTACTTTCTGCCTATTTTTATGCTACTATTGAAATATATCTTTAATATATCTTTTATCTATTTATGGCAACAAAATCTAAATATCATACAAAGCAATTTGATGCATTATTAGCCGATCTTATTGTAACTATTGAAAAGCACAAAGCTCCCGTTGATTTATCTTTAATGGCATTAGGTAATATGGTAACGAATATTTTAAGCGAAAATATTCAAAACCCCTCGCAGCGTGAAGCTCTCGCAGAAGCTTTTGCAGACGCACTAAAACAATCATTAAAAGCTAAATAACAATTATGTTTAAACGCCTACACGCTTTATTGCCGGCAAACTCCCGCCAATATCGGGATGCCACCTCACAGAAAATAACGTGGGGACACTGGTTTGCACTATTTAATATTGTGTTAGCGTTACTCATTTCGTCTCGTTATGCATTTAATGCAGACTGGCCAAATACTCTTGTCGGCAAACTTTACTTTTTTGTCAGCTTATTTGGGCATTTCAGTTTTGTCGTTTTTGCGGCTTTTCTACTAATTTTGTTTCCACTCAGTTTCATCATTAAAAATGACCGTACCTATCGAGGGCTTTCGGTTATTCTTGCCACAATCGGGCAAACTGTTTTATTAGTTGATACTGAAGTCTTTAAGCAATTTTCTTTGCATTTATCACCGCTTGTATGGGATTTATTAGTCAATCCCGAAGAAGGTGAACTTACCCGAAAATGGCAACTATTATTTGTGCCAATGCCACTGATTTTATTAGCAGAAATGATTTACTCTCGTTGGTGTTGGCAGAAGCTGCGTAGCTTCAGTCGCCAAAAATGGGGAAAATATGTTGCGTTATTTTTCTTAGTAAGCTTTACTGCCACCCATTTAATCTATGCGTGGGCTGATATGAATGCTTATCGCCCGATTACCGCCCAAAAAGCGAATTATCCGTTGTCTCACCCGATGACCGCTCGTAACTTTTTAGAAAAACACGGATTTATTGATAGAGCGGAATTAGATCAAGAAATTGAAGAAAGCGGGCGTTTAGATACCTTTTTCTTAAATTATCCTAAGGCTTCTTTAGTCCCAACTCAGCAATCAAATACAAATATTTTATTAATTAATCTCTCAGGTTTGGCTAAAGAGATGATTAATGCTGAAAATATGCCTTATCTCTCCGAAGTCAGTCAGCACTCTTATCGCTTTATGAACCACTATAGCAGTGGCGATAACCATTCAGCAGGTGCGTTAGGGTTATTTTATAGTTTAAGTGGGAAATATTTAGATTCTGTATTGGCAGATAAAACCGTTTCACCATTAATTCAAGTTTTCAAAAAATCGAATTATCAGCTAGGGCTTTTCTCCCATAACGGATTTGCTGATCCGATTTATCATCAAGCTATTTTCTCTGGTATTTTATTACCTACAGCACATAGCAATGTTGGGGCAATTTCACAATGGAAAAGTTGGATTAGCAGTCGTTCGCTGGATAATCCGTTTTTTAGTTATTTGGATTTAAGTGTGCCATCAGCAGCATCTAGTCAAGATCAACAAAAACTATTC
Source organism: Mannheimia sp. (assembly GCF_056854775.1). Lineage (NCBI taxonomy): Bacteria > Pseudomonadati > Pseudomonadota > Gammaproteobacteria > Pasteurellales > Pasteurellaceae > Mannheimia > Mannheimia sp. Next base: position 2,914 of record NZ_JBXGGI010000116.1, on the reverse strand, counting down.
GATCTGCAATTCGCTGAAATTTGGCAACACTTAACGCAAAATGCATTATTAGGTAATACGTTGGTTATGATTACTTCTGATACTACCAACAATGACTCAACCGATGAAAATCCGTTTGCGAAGAAACACATTCAAGTTCCAATGCTATTTTATTGGCAAGGCGAAAGTAAAGAGTACAATTTCCTCTCAAGCCATTTAGATATTATGCCAACGTTATTAAGTGGCTTCTTTAAAGTGCAAAATCCGCTTAGCGATTATGCACAAGGTATTGATTTAAGTACCCAGAGCCAACGCCTGTGGGTATCTAGCTCTAACCATAAATGGAATGTGGCAATAATGCCAAATGGCGAGCAATACCATATTGATCGCAAAGGGAATTTCAAACATTTCAATGCAAATGGAGAAATAGAGAAGGACACTCGCCCACCACTTGCTTTGTTCTTGCAAATGATTCAGCAAAGCAATCAGTTTATTGAGAAATAAAAATAAACAAGCAGTCATATTTTCCGAAAAATTTGCAAAAATTAAAGAAAATATGACCGCTTGTTGCTTTATTATCTAGCCGTTCTATATCTTAACGTAATAAAGATAAACCATAAAATAGCGATAAAAGCTAAGCCTCCACCGACAAATCCTATGTTAGGCAAGCCGAGCTGATTGATGGTAATTCCACCCAGTAATGCTCCTGTGCCAATGCCTAAATTATAAGTTCCGGAAAAAATCGCAGCTGCAACATCCGTGGCATCAGGAGCGAGTTCGAGTACTTTCATTTGTAGTGCAATACTCATCCCAGTAATACCAATGCCCCATACAAATGCTAATACGAACATTGCCATCGTAGAACCGCTTAGTAGTAATAAACTTAACTGGCTTAACATAATAATGCCAATGCCACCTAAAATAAATTTATTCGGGGCTTTACCGTATAGTTTGCCGAATAAGAAACTGGCTGTAATACCCGCTAAGCCAAAGACTAATAAAATTAATGTGGTCGTTTTCGGGCTAATAGCACTAATTTGAACCATAAATGGCTCAATATAGCTGTAAGCCGTAAAGTGTCCGGAAACAATCAGTATAACTAGCAGGAAAATACCTACTAGCAATGGACGTTTAAATAAAATCGGCAAACTTTTTATTGAGCCTGCATTTTTACTTGGTAAATAAGGCAACAATCGCCAGAGCATTATTACCACAATAAAAGCAATAACACCAATGATGCTAAAGGTTGCTCGCCAGCCTAATGCTTGCCCGATCATTCGCCCAAGAGGTAAACCTAAAATCATCGCTAGTGAACTTCCTAGTGCCAGCATACCGAGTGCTTGTCTTTTCTTGTCTTTCGGGGCAACACGAATAACCAATGAGGCGGTAATCGACCAAAAAATGGCGTGAGACACTGCAATAATGATACGAGAAATTAATAACACCCAGAAATTCCACGCAATAACCGACAAAATATGGCTAAGAGTAAAGAGAGTAAAAAGCAGGATAAGTAATTTTTTTCTTTCCATTTTTGCTGTCAGCAACATCAATGGCAACGATAATCCAAATACCACCCAAGCATATACCGTAATCATAATACCTGTGCTAGAGGTTTCCATTTGAAAACTCGCAGCAATATCTGACAGCAAGGCAATAGGGATAAATTCTGTTGTAATAACAATAAATGCCGCAAAGGCGAGGGTAAATACTCTTAGGAAAGATAATTTCCGTTGAGCTTTTCGAGCAAGTTTCATATACAAAAATCCGAGAAAAGTAAAAACCCAAAAGCTGAAAGAGCTTTTGGGTGTATGAAAAATAAGAATCGCTTTCTAAGTTTTACTTAGCGAAACCTTTTAAGCCCACTACGTGAACATACTCTTGGTTATTAGCGATCTTACGCACTAATTTATAAGTTGTACCACGTTCAGGGCTGATGTTTTCAGGAGCCGCAATTAAGAGCTGCATATCCAAACGCTCACACAATTCAAAGAGTGTGTTGATGGAAGTTGCATCTAAACGAGCCGCCTCATCTAAGAAGAGCAAACGAGCCGGCAGAATATCTTTCGCACGCATACGGCGAGCCTCTTCTTCCCAGCTTTGCACCACCATTAAGAGAATCGACATACCTGTACCGATTGCCTCACCGGTGGATAACGCACTACTTTCTGCACGCATCCAGCCATCTGCCCCACGGAAGGTTTCCACTTCTAAATCGAGGTAGTTGCGGTAATCTAACAACTCTTCGCCAATCGTTTGTGGTGTACGCTGCCCCATTTCGATATGCGGATTCACACGTTTATAAAGCATTGCCAACGCCTCTGAGAAACTGAGTTTTTGGCTGTCAAATAGATCTTTATGCTCTTCACGGTTATTCGATAACGCATTGAGTAAAATGGCGTGCGTATCACGAATATTCACCACCAAACGCACTCCTTTCACCTGACCGAAGGCGATATTTTGTAGCCCTTGGTTCAGTTGAAGAATACGGTTTTGCTCACGTTGAATCGTTTTGCGTAAAATATTTGCCACCGATTCCGCACTGATCGCTAATTTCTTCTCACGACCGGTTAGCTCATTCGTTAAGCGAGAAAGCTCAATTTCCATCTGCTCAATCGCATCAATCGGGTCGTCTGTTTTGATAATATCCTGACGAATACGCTCACGCAGATGTTGGTAAACCGCAATAAAGAACGCCACTTTGTTCTCCGGCTTACGGCTATCTTCCGATGCTCGCAAGCTGTCACGCAAGTATTCATTATCCGCCACCGCTGTACGCAATGCACCTAAGGCTTTATCGGAAATAGAACGTAACTCTTCTGCCGATTGATAAGCTAATTCACGGCGATTGAGGCGTTTTTCCACATCACTGTTGCGAGATAAACGTTGAACAATACACCAACTCGCTTTTGCCTGTACCACTAATGCACGTTGTGCT
>NZ_JBXGGI010000115.1:0-25308 GCF_056854775.1 Mannheimia sp. | reverse complement strand
CAGTAATGAACAACCAATGTAAATAATAAATAGCACCTGCTGGGAGTTGAATTTTGCTAATAATAACTTTTGAGCCACGCCATATAATACCCAAATCAAGCTGGCTCCGGCACTCAGCAACACCCCGAGAGCATAGGTATTAAGTTGCAAAATTTCAGCAAATTTATCGTTAAAAAAAGCAATAAGACCGGCAATAAATAACATAAAGCCAAGCTTTTGGAAAAAGCCGAACTTTTCCTTAAATAACAAGAGGCCTAATAGAATCATTGAAAATGGGGCTAACTGCCACAAGACTTGGTTAGTAACAGGCGAAACGTAGTGCAAGGCTTCTGCAAATAGGAAGAAATTAGCCGCTAAACCGCATACGCCTAACAATATTAAGCTGAATTCTTTTTTGCTACAAGCGGTCAATTTTGGTAAACGTTTTGCAAATCCCAGAATCAGTAATAATCCGGCTGAAGCAATGACAAATCTCACCCACACTAACGTTTGTGCATCCATAACTTTCAGAACTTGCTGTGCAGCAATTGGTAGAGTTCCCCACGTCATCGCTGCAATTAATGCCAGAGAAAAACCAAGTAAAGGTCGTTGTTTCATTGTTGAAATTCCTTTTTCTATTCTATGTTTTCTATATTCTGGAAATATGGTGATATAAAAAAACCCCGCCATTGGCGAGGTCTCTTATTGATTTTGAAATGATTAGTCAGCAATGATGCTTACATATTTACGGCTTTTCTCGCCTTTCACTTCAAATTTAACTTTACCGTCTGCAGTTGCAAATAAAGTGTGGTCTTTACCCATACCTACATTTGAACCCGCGTGGAATTTAGTACCACGTTGACGAACAATGATGCTACCTGCTAATACAGATTCACCACCGAAACGTTTAACACCAAGGCGTTTAGCTTCAGAATCACGACCGTTGCGAGTTGAACCACCAGCTTTTTTAGTTGCCATCTTCTAGATCTCCTCTGAAATTATGCTTGAATCCCAGTGATTTTCACTTCTGTGAACCACTGACGATGACCTTGTTGTTTACGGCTGTGTTTACGACGACGGAACTTAACGATTTTAACTTTCTCGCCACGACCTTGTGCTACAACTTCAGCCACTACTTTTGCACCAGCAACTACCGGTGCACCAATTTTAACATCTTCGCCATTAACGACCATTAAAACTGAATCGAATTCAACTTTCTCACCAGTTGCGATTTCAAGTTTTTCTAAACGAACTACTTGACCTTCGCTTACACGGTGTTGTTTGCCGCCACTTTGGAAAACTGCGTACATATTTACTCCGCTATGTGCCATCTGCTTTTGCGTTTAGGCACTTAATTAATTCATAAAAATAGGGTTGCAATTCTACGGAAAAACATTAAAAAGAGCAAGCAGGATTTTAATAAAATCTTTAAAAATTTATGTTCCTACTTTTTAGACTGGCTATTTTGATCTTTTTTCCGATTTCACAACCCCAAAGACCGTTATTTTAGTTCAACCGCATATTCTTCCAGTTTTGGCATTTCTTTGACTAAGCCTTGCGATTTTAAAAATTCTGCCATTCTAGTGTAACGATGAGCATCTAATGCTCTAGGACGATGTGCAAGACGTGGTAAAGTATCAGCCCACGCTCGGAGATTTAATTCATTATTTAGTTCTTGTGGTTTATAACTGACAAACTCTTCCCACGCAGTTTGTGGGTGATTGAGCGTGTAGATGGTAGCTTTCTCTAAAGCGGTCAAAAAAGCAGAAAATTTTGCATCTTGTGCTTTGTCTTTATGAGCAACTAAAATCAATTCATCATAAGCAGGGACACCGTGTTCTTCAGGGAAGAAGGCTTTCCCTTTTTGATGTTCTAATGCAAGTTGATTTAGCTCGAAATTACGAAAAGCCCCAATTACCGCATCAACTTGCCCCGAAAGTAATGATGGCGAGAGCGACCAGTTCACATTGATTAACTCAATATCATTTTCCTTCAAACCAGCTGATGAGAGCATTGCTTTAAGTAACGCATCTTCAAATCCGCTAACGGAATAGCCAATCTTCTTACCTTTCAGATCGGCAATGGTATTGATCTTGCCGTTATCCAGCACGACAAGACTATTCAGAGGAGTGGCAACCAATGTACCTATACGGCTTAGAGGCAAGCCTTGTGCCACTTGTTGTTGAAGTTGCGGCTGATAATCCACCGCTAAATCTGCCTTACCTGCGGCGACTAATTTGGGTGGCATAGAAGGATCAGCCGGTTCAATAATTTCAACCTCCAAACCTTGTTCGGCAAAATAACCTTTCTGCTGTGCCACAATAATGGCAGCGTGGTCAGGGTTTACAAACCAATCTAGCATTAGGCTGATTTTTTCTTTTGCCATAACGTTGTTGGCTGAAAGTAGAGCCGCAACAGCAAATAAAGTACGATGAAGTTTCATAAATGTCTCCTTTTTAGTTAGCTTAAATCCAGCCCCATTTGCCAAAATGCGGCTTCCATACGACTGGCAGTATTGAAAATTTGTTGTAATTCAGCTTTTCGTGTTTCATTTAAAGGTTCATAGAGTTTAGCCAAATAATCAGCAAAGGCTTGGCTGTCTTGCTGAAACTCACTTGACGCGTAAGTATCAATCCAACTTTGATAAGGATTATTCGCCCCAGAATAAGGAGCAATGCGGCGAGCAATTTCAGCATAGCCAATCGTACAAGGAGCAAGAGCGGTATAAAGCTCTGCTAATCCGCCTTTCATTCCGCAATCTAAAACATAACGAGTGTAGGCAACACAAGCTGGAGATTCTTCCGTTGCAAATAGTTCTTCCTCTTTAATGCCCCATTGCTTGCAATAATCAATGTGTAATTGAATTTCGCTCAGTAATCCTTCATTCATTTTTTGGGCGAAATGAATATCTTCAAACCGTTCAGCCTTGAAAATACCGAGTGAAATTGCTCGGCTATATTGAAACAAAAAACGATAATCTTGCTTTAAATAGTGTTGAAAACAGTGCTTGGGTAACGTGCCATTAGCAAGTTGTTTCACAAAATCGTGATCGATATAATCAAGCCAATATTGCCCTGCTTTTTCGGTAAGTCGTTGAATAATAGACATAAATTCTCCTTATCATTAATGTAAATGTACAGCCCAAGGTACAAGGCGTTTAAGTAATTTATCGGTAACAAAGTAGAGCAATAATGCAATCACAATCAAAATAAAAAGAGCGGCAAACATCAAGTCTGTCTGCATACGAGCGTTAGCGTGGAGCATTAAGTAACCTAAACCTTGTGAAGCACCAACCCATTCCCCCACAATCGCCCCAATAGGCGCAACCGACACTGCAATGCGTAAACCTGAAGCCAGTGATGGCAAAGCAACAGGGAGCTGAACTTTAAATAACATTGCAATAGGTGAAATCTCTAAGGTTTTTGCCAAATCCAACCAAGTTTTTGGTGTATTGCGTAACCCATCAAAACAGGCAGCAGTTACAGGGAAGTAAATAATCAGCACCGTCATCACAATTTTGGAAGCAAGCCCATAGCCAAACCACAGAACGAGAAGTGGTGCTATAGCAAACACAGGAATAGCTTGAGAAATAACAAGTAAAGGCAGCAAGAATTTAGACAACTGCTTATAGCGAGTCAGTAACAATGCTGAGCCTAACCCGAACAAAAAGCCGAGCAGCAAGCCTAACACAATTTCCAATAACGTGATTTGGGCGTGAGTAGCAAGAAGCGGTGCATTTTCAATTAACTTTTGCCAAACCGTAAGCGGTGAAGGCAACATATAAGCAGGCATTCCACCAAAACTAACCGCCCCTTGCCACAATAAAAGCAAGCAAAATGTAATCACAAGCGGTCGAAAAAGTGGAATTTTTTGCAAAAAGGAACGCATTACTCTCCTCCGCCGGTTAATTCATTAAATAATTGTTGCTGTAATACCCATTGCCGGTGATTGTTAAGTTCTCGTGGTCTGTCGCCTTCTAGGGCAATAGTTAGAGCAATTTCAGCAGGTTGATGACGTAAAATGCAAATTTCATCGCTTACACGAATTGCTTCTTGCGGATCGTGCGTAATCAACAACACCGTTTTATCTCGCAACAGCTCAACGGCAAGGGCTTGTAATTGATGGCGAGTTACTGCATCAAGGGCGGAGAATGGCTCATCCATTAAAATGAGATTTGCCTCTTGCATTAACGTGCGAGCTAACGCCACTCGTTGCCGCTGACCACCCGAAAGTTGATAACAACACTTATGCAAATGCTCACCTAGCCCGACTTGCTCAAGCAGGCTTATCGCTTTTTCTTGGCTTTCTGCTGATTTTTGCCCACTTAAATGAGCCTGTAACTGAACGTTGTCAATTATTGATAACCACGGATAAAGCGAGTCGGTTTGAGCTAACCACGCAATACGAGTGTTGGGATCAAAAGAGATTTCGCCCGTTTGTATCGCTTCGCTTTCTAATCCTGCAATAATGCGTAAAAGTGTTGATTTTCCAACACCACTTGCTCCTAACAAACTGGTCCAACTTCCTTTTTTAAGTTGAAAATTGAAATGTTGAAATAGCACCTGCTCGCCAAATGTTAAGCAAAGATTGCGGATTTCAATGTGCATAATGCCTCCAAATCAACGATTTAGAGTAAGGCAAGAAACGCGTGAAAAAGACGAAAGAATAGAGATAGGGATTGAGTTTGGCATCATTAGTTTCCTACGGCAGTATTAACTGAATCAGGTTCACGGGTATCATCTCAGCTGAAAACAGCACCCCGACTAAAATTAGCTCAAGTCTAAGAAAATTTAGCCCAATATGCAAATGCTTTCTGAAATTATTCTTTTTGAAGACGGCTGATTTAGGGTAGAATGTAGAGCAAATTTTACCTAATCAGATGGAAACAAATGGCTACGCAATTAACTCTCGAACAAATTCAAGCCCTTGCAAATGAAGATATGCAAGCGGTAAACGCAGAAATTTTGGCTCAACTTAATTCGGAAGTCTTATTGATTAACCAGCTTGGGCATTACATTATCGCAGGTGGTGGAAAACGCATTCGCCCGTTAATTTCCGTGCTTGCAGCCCGTGCGTTAGGTTATCAAGGTAAAAAGCATATTACGGCGGCAGCCTTTATTGAGTTTGTACATACGGCAACATTATTGCACGATGATGTGGTGGATGAATCCGACAAACGTCGTGGGCGAGATACGGCAAATTCTGTGTTTGGCAATGCAGCAAGCGTGTTAGTGGGCGATTATATCTACACTCGCTCGTTCCAAATGATGACAGATTTAGACTCGCTTCGTGTATTAAAAGTAATGTCTTCAGCAACCAATGCGTTGGCAGAAGGTGAAGTTCAGCAATTAATGAATGTGAACGACCCAAACACCACTGAAGCAAACTATATGCGTGTGATTTACAACAAAACCGCACGTTTGTTTGAAGCTGCGACTCAATGTGTGGCAATTGCCGCGGAAGCAAGCGAAGAAATCGAAAACGGCTTAAAAGATTACGGTTGTTATTTAGGCACGGCATTCCAACTTGTTGATGATATTTTAGACTACTCCGCCCAAAGCGAAAGTTTAGGCAAAAACGTGGGCGATGACTTTGTGGAAGGCAAACCAACGCTTCCGCTCTTACACGCAATGCACGCAGCAGAAAAAGCAAGCAAAACCGCTCAAGTGGAGCTGATCCGCAATGCAATTGAAAACGGTGGTGAATTGGAGCAAATTCCAGACGTTTTAGCCATTATGACGGAACACAAATCTCTCGACTACGCAATGCAAAAAGCCCGTGAAGAAGCCCAAAAAGCGGTCGATGCGTTAGCGGTATTGCCTGAGAGCGAATATAAACAGGCATTGATTTCACTAGCGTATCTGTCGGTAGATCGCTCTTATTAATTTGCAAAACATCAGATAAATTTAACCGCTTGTAGGGGCAAATGATATTTGCCCCATAACCTATAATTCTTTTGGGCAAATGTTATTTGCCCCTACATAACAATGACAGAACAAAACCAACAACCCCAAGAACATATTGAAAGCGTGCGTGCTAGACGCAGAGCTCAAAATCAAAAAAAAGACCCAAACGCCCCGTTTGTGCGTGAGAAATTAACTCTTCCGAACGGACACAACAAGTTGCTGCTGCACTCTTGCTGTGCCCCGTGTTCGGGCGAAGTGATGGAAGCAATTCACGCCTCCGGCATTGAATTTACCATCTATTTCTATAACCCGAACATTCACCCACTCAAAGAGTATCTCATTCGTAAGGAAGAGAATATCCGCTTTGCTGAAAAGTGGGGTATTCCGTTTATCGATTTAGATGACGACTACGAAAACGACCGCAAAGAGTGGTTTAAAAAAGCCAAAGGGATGGAATGGGAACCTGAACGAGGCATTCGCTGCACAATGTGCTTCGATATGCGTTTTGAAAAAGCGGCAGAATACGCCCACAACAACGGCTTCCCGGTCTTTACCAGTTGCTTAGGTATTTCTCGCTGGAAAGATATGAACCAAATCAACGACTGCGGACACCGTGCCGCCGCCAAATTTGACGATGTGGTTTACTGGGATTACAACTGGCGAAAAGGCGGCGGCTCACAGCGAATGATCGAAATCAGTAAGCGTGAACGCTTCTATCAGCAGGAATATTGCGGTTGCGTTTATTCCCTGCGTGATAGCAACAAATGGCGATTAGAAACTGGGCGTGAGCGAATTGAGATCGGTAAACTGTATTATTCGCCAGATTAATCTACGACAAGCTGTCAGATTTCACCAAAAATTTGCAAGGTTACATCGTAGGGGGAAATTGCAATTTTCCCCTACAGGTTACAATTTAAAAGAGGAATAAAAAATGTCAAAATTCGCTATGGTTTTCCCAGGTCAAGGCTCACAAGCAGTTGGAATGCTTGCAGACCTTGCTACACAATATCCAATCGTAGAAGAAACCTTCAAACAAGCAAGTGATGTGCTTAGCTATGATTTATGGGATTTAGTTCAAAACGGCACAGCGGAAGATTTAGGTCAAACCCAACGCACTCAACCTGCTTTATTAGCCGCATCGGTGGCGATTTTCCGTGTATGGCAAGAAAAATACCCTGAATTAAAACCGTCTGTAATGGCAGGTCATAGCTTGGGAGAATACTCTGCCCTAGTTTGTGCCGGCGTGTTAAACTTCCAAGATGCCATCAAATTAGTTGAATTGCGTGGTAACGCAATGCAAGAAGCCGTGCCGGCAGGCAGTGGTGCAATGTATGCGATTATCGGTTTAGACAATGAAGCGATTATTAAGGCGTGCGAACAAGCAGCAACTGAAACAGGTGAAATTGTTTCAGCAGTAAACTTTAACTCACCGGGGCAAGTGGTGATTGCCGGCACAAAAGCGGCAGCAGAAAAAGCAGGTGAATTATGCAAAGCGGCAGGGGCAAAACGTGCGTTACCATTAGCAGTGAGCGTGCCTTCACACTGTGCGTTAATGAAACCGGCGGCGGAAAAATTAGCCGCAGCATTGCAAAATATCACGCTAAATCAACCGCTTGTACCTGTTATTAACAACGTGGATGTGGCAGTTGAAAGCGATGCAGATACCATCCGCAACGCACTTGTTCGTCAGCTTTATAGCCCTGTGCGTTGGACAGAAACCGTTGAGAAAATGGCACAAGATGGCATCACAACGCTTTATGAAATCGGTCCAAACAAAGTATTAACCGGTTTAACAAGCCGTATTGTGAAAGAGTTATCAGCACAAGCGGTAAACGATGTTGCCAGCCTTGAGGCAGTTCAAGCCTAATTTCAATGAGCGATAAAATGAGCAAAGAAACTTTATTTATGCTGTTCAGTGTATTGATTGCCTTAGTCATAGTGCCTGCCAGCTATATGTTTAGTAATGTCGATCCGCTTGAAAGTAGTTCCATATTTAAACAATTTGGTATGCTTTCGGTTGCCGCTGCTTGCTCATTTTTAGCTTACTTTTTGGCTATTAATCCGAAAATTCGTCGAGCATTTATCGGCGGGGCAGCACTTACTACCACGGTTATTCAAGCGTGGGCTATTTATGGCGTGTTGTTAAGCAAAGGTGATCCAAAAGGTGCGGTGGTTTTATTTCAAATTTATTTATTAAGTAGTTTAGGATTATTGCTCGTCTCAACAATATGGGCGTTTGCTCGCCCACGTTGGATTTATCCACAGCAAGGTTCAGCAGTTAAATATGCGTTATTCGGTGGTTCAACCACTGTGATAAACTACTTTATTATTCTTTTTATTTTTTATATTTTAACGCTTTAATCGTCTTTTATAGGAGAATGTATGAGCAAAATCGCATTAGTTACAGGTGCAACTCGTGGTATCGGCAAAGCAATTGCCGAAGAATTAGTCGCAAAAGGCTATACCGTTATTGGTACAGCAACCTCTGAAAAAGGTGCGGAGTCTATTTCTGCTTACTTAGGCGAAAATGGCAAAGGTTTAGTGCTAAACGTGGCAGATGCAGAATCTATTGATTCTGTGTTAAAACAGATTAAAGAAACCTTTGGTGATGTGGATGTGTTAGTGAATAACGCAGGCATCACCCGTGATGGTTTATTAATGCGTATGAAAGATGATGATTGGTTCGATATCATTCAAACTAACCTTACATCAGTTTATCGTTTGTCTAAAGCTGTTTTACGACCAATGATGAAAAAAGGCGGTCGTATCATCAGCATTGGTTCTGTAGTTGGCTCAATGGGTAATCCGGGTCAAACAAATTACTGTGCGGCAAAAGCAGGCTTAGTGGGTTTTTCTAAATCATTGGCGAAAGAAGTGGCGAGTCGTGGCATTACGGTAAACGTCGTTGCACCGGGCTTTATCGCAACCGATATGACCGATGAACTAAACGAAGATCAACGCAATGCAATCTTAAGTCAAATTCCGGCTGGCGAACTTGGCTCTCCACAAGATATTGCAAAAGCAGTGGCATTCTTAGCCTCAGATGATGCACGTTATATCAACGGCGAAACCATTCACGTGAATGGTGGGTTATATATGGGTTAATATTTCCTTTCTATTTTGTTAAAAGTCGGCAATTTGCCGACTTTTCTTTTCTAAAAACACATTTTTCCACAATATCAAGCGGTCTTTTTTTGCAAGAAGTTTGCAAATATGGCACAATTCTCCCCTTATTTTTTAATGTCTTTCCTTTTTAATTTTTAAGTAGTAATTATTATGACTAAAAATACCTTCATCGTGGGCTTTATGCTCTTTGCGATTTTCTTTGGGGCGGGTAACTTAATTTTTCCGCCAAAACTCGGTTTAGATAGTGGCGTTGATTTTCTGCCTTCTATTATTGGCTTTGTGATTACCGGTGTGGGTTTGCCACTGCTCGGAATTGCCGTGAGCGGTTACTATCAAGGTGGTTACAAAGAAGCCTTGAGCAAAAATGTTCACCCTTATTTTTCTCTGCTATTTTTAATGGCAATTTATTTAACTATCGGACCATTCTTTGCCATTCCTCGTACAGGGGCAACGGCTTACCAAATGGCAGTTGTACCCTTTATTGGTGAAAGTAGCACAGTTTCTTTATTGATATTTACACTCGTTTATTACTTGATTGCGGTATGGTTCAGCTTAAACCCATCAACGGTAGTAGATAGAATCGGGGCAATCTTAACCCCTGTATTGTTAGTTGCGATTTTAGCATTAGTTGTTAAAGCGGTTATCTTATTAGGCGGAAATGAATTGCCTGTAGCTGCAACTAAAGCTGATCCTGAAACCCCTCTCTTTACAGGTATTGTTGAAGGTTATTTAACAATGGATGCTCTAGCCTCGATTACTTTCTCTGTGATTGTGATCAGTGCAATTAAGGCGAAAGGTATCGGTGGTAAGGACTTAATCAAGCAGACTTCAATGGCTGGGGTAATTGCAGCTATTGCATTAGCAGCAATTTACATTTCTCTTGCGTGGATTGGTAATCACTATCCGATTAGTGCAGAAACTCTCGCAGAGCTGAATGCAAAAGGTCAAAACATCGGTACATTTATTCTTAATAGTGTCGCAACTGATACCTTCGGTGAGTTTGGTCGTACGCTACTGGGCGTAATTGTAACGCTTGCCTGTTTAACCACTTCAATTGGGTTAATCGTAACCACAAGCGAATATTTCAATGAAGTATTCCCGAAAATTTCCTATAAAGTGTATGTATTAATTTTTACGCTTATTAGCTTTGGCATCGCTAATCAAGGCTTAGATTTTGTTATCTCAAAATCAGTGCCGGTATTGTTAGTGCTATATCCTATTGCGATGACGGTTATCTTCCTAATGTTTATTAACATCTTTATTAGACTACCATTACTGGCTCAACGCTTGCCATTAGCACTGGTTACTATTGTGTCCATTTTATCCGTTGCCGGTGTGGAAGTGATAAACGCTCTGCCGTTGAAATCTATTTCAATGGAGTGGATTCCGTTTGCAATTGCAGGTACAGTAATTGGTTATCTATTTGGTAAAAAAGCCTAATTAACAACATTTAGGGTGCGTTTATAAACGCACCTTTTTACTATAAGGAATAAAAATGCCTGAATTACCCGAAGTTGAAACCAGCGTACGAGGCATCGAGCCTTATTTAAAAGGACAAACAATTAAGCAAATAATGGTCCGCCAACCTAAACTACGCTGGGTAGTTAGTCCTGAGCTGTCTCAAATGGAAAATGCAAGAATTGAAGCAGTAGAAAGACGAGCGAAATATCTTATCATCCGCACCGACAAAGGCGATATTTTAGTTCATCTAGGAATGTCCGGCTCACTTGGCATTTTGCAAGAAAACCAACAAAAAGAAATTGGCAAGCACGACCACGTCGATCTTATTACCCAAAACGGCACTGTTTTACGCTATAACGATCCTCGCAAATTCGGCTGCTGGCTATGGGCAGAAAAGGCTGAAAATCACGAACTACTACGTAAACTTGGACCTGAACCGCTTTCAGACGATTTCACACCCGATTATTTATTTGCAAAAAGTCGTAAAAAAACGACCGCTTGTAAAACCTTTATTATGACAAATGAAGTAGTTGTGGGCGTTGGAAATATCTATGCGTGCGAAAGTTTATTTATGGCTGGTATTCACCCTGAGCTTGCAGCACAAAATCTGACTAAAAAGCAATGCGAGCGTTTAGTGAAAACCATCAAAGAAGTGCTAACTAAAGCCATTATTCAAGGTGGCACAACGCTCAAAGATTTTGTCCAACCTGACGGCAAACCCGGCTATTTTGCTCAAGTGCTACAAGTATACGGACGAAAAGGGGAAGCCTGTAATGATTGTGGAAAACCCATTGAAACCAAAGTGATTGGGCAACGTAACACTTACTTCTGTCCGAAATGTCAGAAATTGCCTAAGTGATTTTGATTAATCGCTAATATAAAAAAGGTCATATTTGCAAAAAAACTTACAAATATGACCGCTTACTACTAAGGAACTATGAAAAAAATTATTTAGGATTAAAGATAACTTGCTACGTTAAATAATACGGCTTGTTTAGCTGCACTTAACTCATTTTGATGAGCCGCAGTATCTAACGAAGTAATTAATTTACTGATTAGAGTTGAACGAGCAGACACCATATCTCTTTCACGAGCATTATCTTGAGCATCATATTGATCTACAAAGCTCTCTTGTACTGTTCTTTTTGCATTTTGTGCGAATTCAGCTGCTTCATTCACTAACGCTTTGAAATTTGCAAGATTTTGCTCTGTTTGCAGATCAGCTAAACGGCTTTTTAGTTGGTCTGCATAATAATCATAATTATCTTTTTTTACTTCAGTTAATTTATATGTCTTTCCTTCAATATCTACATATCGTTGAATAGTTGCCGCATTTGCTGTTGTAGTTAAAGCTGTACCAAGTAAAATTGTGCTGATTAATGTATTTAATTTCATTTAAAAAAATCCTCTATATATTATCTATTTGTTAAGTCAAACGACATCTTGTCGTTGATGTGGAGCATTATAGAGGTTAAAAATAAAATGATAATACACAAAAAAGTTGATAGACTATTAACCTTAAGTTATTAATTAAGGAAAACTATGCCAAAACGTGAAAATTATAATGATCTCTATGCGTTTCTATTAGTCGCCAATGAAAAAAACTTTAGCAGAGCAGCGACCAAATTGGGGGTTTCATCTCCTGCACTCAGCAAAACAATTCGTTTATTAGAAGAACGGCTCGGTTTGCAACTATTTGTTAGAACAACAAGGCAGGTTACACTTACCCAAGCCGGGCAACAACTTTTTCGTACCGCTGAAAAAAGTTTTACTAAGCTCGACCAAGAATTAGATTCACTGGCTCATTACCGTGAAGCACCTAGCGGTTTAGTGAGAATTAATGCCGATTTACACACAGTTCAACAGCTATTGCTGCCTAAATTGGCTCATTTTAAAGAAAAATATCCTGAAATTCAGATTGAATTAATCGGAGCAAATCATTTTATCGATATTATTCAAGAAGGCTTTGATGCAGGAGTTCGATTAGGAAGCTATGTTGCTGAAGAGATGATCGCAGTCAAAATCACAGAGCCTATTAAAATGACGTTAGCTGCGACCCCAAACTATTTCACAATGCACGGCTTTCCAAAAGATCTTCAAGAGTTAGCACAATATCAATGTATCGGATATCGCTTAAGCAATAGAGAACTTTTTTCTTGGGAGTTTGAGGATAATGGCGAAAAAATTAAGCTTACCCCAAATTGCCGTTGGATTTTCAACAGTTCACAGTCTGCCAAAGATGCAGCTCTTTTGCATTTAGGCTTAGCATATTTGCCTGAACATTTAATAGAAACAGAGCTGGCAAGCGGTCAATTAATTTCTATTTTTAACCAAAGTTGCATCACTCTGCCATCTCTTTATCTGTACTATCCGCATCGTAATGTTTCACCTGCACTACGAGCGGTCATTGATACCCTAAAAATCGCCTAAGGGTAAAATTACACCTGCAACCAAAACGTAACAGGTCCGTCATTTTGTAAGCTAACTTGCATATCTGCGGCAAACTGCCCTGTCTGGGTATGGATTTTAGTTGCTGCTTGTTGATGAAAATAGTCATATAAACGCTCTGCATCAATTGGGGCAGCTCCCTTTGAAAAACTTGGACGTAAACCTTTGTTCGTATCTGCCGCAAGGGTGAACTGCGAAACCACGAGTAGGCTACCGCCAGCTTGCTGAACATTCAAATTCATTTTATCTTGCTCATCAGAAAACACTCGGTAATTCAGCACTTTTTCTAATAGCTTATCGGCTTTAGCTTCATCGTCATCTTTTTCAACGCCAAGCAGAACCAATAAACCGTGCTGAATTTCGCCAACAGTTTGCCCTTCAACCTCAACCTTTGCCCATTTAACCCGCTGAATTAATCCGATCATAAATATCCCTGCTTTCTTCCATCTCTTTTAATATTGCTGCGAACTGCCCACCTAATAATACAACTTGCCAGCTTAATTGAATCCACAATAGCATAATAGGCAACACCGCCAATGCCCCATAAATCGCTTGGTAAGATGGGAACGCAGTGATATACCAAATAAAGGCTTGTTTACCCAAAGTAAAGAAAAAAGCCGCTAACAATGCTCCAATTGCTGCGTGCTTAAATTTCACCTTAGTAACCGGAATAAATTTATACACCAATGTAAACAACAACCAAATCAAGAAAAACGGCATTAATTCTAATAAATGTTGTCCTAGCGACAATGCCCCTGAGCCATTAAAAACTGCCAGAGATGTGATGTAGGTCGTAATAGCAATACTTGCTCCGGCGAGTAATGGTCCAAATATTAAAATTAAAAAATAGAGCAAAAAAGAGAACCACATCGGTCTGCTCTTATTATTATGCCAAATGGTATTGAGGGCTTCATCAATGCTTTTAATCAGCATCAGAGCAACCACAAATAAACCAATAATACTGACGAGCCCCATTTTTTTTGCATTACCTACAAATAATTCAAGGTACTCTGATACCATCTCACTCGCATTAGGGGCAAAATTGTCATAAATAAAGGCTTTTAGCATTTCACTGGCTTCATAAAACACAGGGAAAAACGTAAAAATCGAAAACAACACAATGATTGACGGCACAATGGCAAGCATTGTACTGTAAGTAAGATAGCCTGCCGAAATCGCAATGTTATTTTCCGTATAACGCTTGGCGAGCAATTTAAGAAATTCTAAAATCCATTTCAACATATTATCCTCTAACTAAATAATCGCCTTCGCACACCCATTTATAAGTGGTTAATGCTTCAAGCCCCATTGGACCTCGTGCGTGTAATTTCTGCGTACTCACAGCGACTTCTGCCCCTAAACCGAACTCGCCACCATCGGTAAAACGAGTGCTGGCGTTAATATAAACTGCTGCTGCATCAACTTGTTGTACGAACCGGCGAGCAATTTGGTAATCAGAGGTTAAAATACTTTCCGAATGTTGTGAGCCATAATGGCGAATATGCTCCACTGCTTGTTGTAAATCGTTTACCACGACCACGTTAAGATCAAGGGATAACCACTCTTGACTGAGTTTTGCTTGATCAAGCGGTTCAATTCCATCAATTTTTTGCAAATCATTACTATGAATGGTTACGCCGAGCAGCTGCATTTTAGCGACTAATTTCGGTAAAAATTCCACAGCGATAGATTTCTCCACCAACAAGGTTTCTAATGTATTGCACGTACTTGGGCGTTGAGTTTTCGCATTTGCGATAACCTCTAACGATTTTTCTTGATCTGCCGTTTTCTCTACAAACAGATGACAAACCCCGATGCCGCCTACAATCACAGGAATAGTTGAATTTTCTTTGCAGAATTGATGTAAACCTGCACCACCTCGAGGAATAACCATATCAATGTAGCGATCTAATTTCAGCAACTCTAACAATAAACCACGATCCGGATCAGTTACCGCTTGCACTGCCAATTTCGGCAAGCCGGCTTTTCCTAACGCATCTTGCACTACATCAACTAATACCGCATTGGTAAATTTGGTCTCTTTACCGCCACGTAAAATCACCGCATTGCCCGTTTTCAAGCAGAGCGAAGCGACATCAATAGTTACGTTCGGGCGAGCTTCATAAATGGTTAAAATCACACCCAGCGGCACACGTTGGCGTTCAATTTTTAAACCACTGTCTAACACGCCGCCATCAATCACTTGCCCGACCGGATCTGCCAATTTCGCCACATTTCGCACATCGTTGGCGATCCCTTTTAAGCGATCTTCATTGAGTAACAAACGGTCGATAATCGCCAATGAAATACCTTGTGATTGAGCAAATTCAATGTCTTTTGCATTCGCATATAAAATTTCGGTAGCACGCTGTTCAAGGCTATCTGCAATGGTAAGTAAAGCCTCATTTTTCTGACGGTTACCAAATTGTGCCAATTCAACGCTGGCTTGCTTGGCTTGTTGAGCAAGTTCTATCATCTGCATAAATTTGTTCTCATTTTGTTAATATTGCCATAATCTAACACGTTCTTTTGTATGAAGAAATATGCAAAAGTGAAGAAAATTAGATAAAATGGGCTAATTTGTGAGGTAAGTGAATTTTACGCTCGATCAGATCCCCCTCTTTAGCAAAGAGGGGAGCTACTAATCAGGACAAAATATACTTTATCTCTTACCATATATAATCTAACTAAGTACTAAAAATGACAAACACTCCCCCTAAACAGCTAATCCACATTCTGCCTCCACAGCTGGCAAACCAAATTGCTGCAGGCGAGGTTGTAGAACGCCCTGCGTCTGTGGTGAAAGAACTGGTTGAAAACAGCCTTGATGCCGGGGCGAATAATATTCAAATTGATATTGAGAAAGGTGGCTCACAGCTAATCCGCATTCGAGATAACGGCTGCGGCATCAATAAGCAAGATCTGCCACTCGCACTCGCTCGCCACGCCACGAGCAAAATCAGCAGTTTGGAAGATTTGGAAGCCATTTTAAGTCTAGGCTTTAGGGGTGAGGCATTGGCGAGTATCAGCTCGGTTTCACGTTTAACCCTCACATCTCGCACCGCAGAGCAAAGTGAAGCGTGGCAGGCTTACGCACAGGGGCGAGAAATGGCGGTGGAAATTCAACCTGCTTCGCACCCTCTTGGCACAACGATTGAGGTCGCCAATCTATTTTTTAACACGCCGGCACGCCGTAAATTTTTACGCACCGATAAAACTGAGTTCGCCCATATTGATGAAGTTATCCGACGTATTGCCTTGGCTAAGCCTAATGTAAGTTTTACCTTAAGCCACAATGGCAAAATCGTCCGCCAATATCGCAAAGTTGCCGATCAATCCGTAGAGCAAAAACAGAAACGAGTGGCAGCGATTTGCGGCGAGGAGTTTATCCAAAACGCCAATTATATTGACTGGCAACACGGCGATTTGCACTTACACGGCTGGGTTGGCTCACCGATGCTTGCTCGTCCACAAAACGATCTTTGCTATAGCTATGTGAATGGGCGAATGATGCGAGACAAAACCATCAATCACGCAATCCGCCAAGCCTATGGCGAGAGCATTGCAACAGGAAACTACCCTGCGTTTGTGATTTTCTTAGATTTAGATCCTACAATGGTGGATGTAAACGTCCACCCGGCTAAACACGAAGTACGTTTCCATCAAGGAAGGCTGGTACACGATTTTATTTTACAAGGTGTCAGCAATAGTCTACAACAAGCACAGCCCACACTTGAACTACGGAACGAACTCAATGAACCAATGCCGGCTTATGCGAAAGACACCAATCGCCAAGCAGCAGGGCAAAATGTATTTACACAGCCCAAAGAGCCAATACAAGCGGGCGAATTTTCACAACAAAATGCAAATCGCTCTACTCACTCGCCTTTTACGCCGAAATTTGAGCGAAGTAGTAGCTCTCAATCAGCTCAAAAATGGTATAACGAACTCCTGAGTGGTTCAGATATTCGAGCGGAAAAAGTAGAAAGAACCGCTGTTCAAATGCCAACATTTGAACCAAAAATGGAAACAAAACCCGAACCTGTTTTGCAAAAAATGGAGCAAATTACACCGCTTGCAACCAACCATTCTCAAGCCTTAGCTATTGTGAAAAACCAAGCGGTATTAATGAAAGAAGGGGACGATTTTTACTTAATTCCACTAGCAAAACTTGCCGAGCTAAAATTTACTTATCAACTCGGTAAAGGACAAGCCCAAGCCTTGCTCATTCCTCTTAATCTCACTTTAGATGAACCACAAACGGAACGCTGGCAACAATATAGGGAAGGATTATCAGAACTTGGTTTTTCGATTACGGAAAAACATTGGCAGGAACAAACAAGGCTAACGCTTCTTTCCGTACCTCAAGCAGTGAGAGAGCAAAATCTGCAACAGCTACTCTTTGCATTATTCAACCAAACACAAGCGGTCAATTTAGCCGAATTTTTTGCAAAAAAATGCGAAATTCAAACCGCTTGTACACTGAGTGAAGTCATCTCTCTACTCTCAGAAATTGAGCTTTACGCCAATGGAAAGAAAGAGATTGAAAAAATCCGAACATATATTGATTTTTCTAGCTATTTATAAAAATGATAAAACCAAATAAACCCCTCGCCCTTTTTTTAATGGGTCCGACTGCCTCAGGCAAAACAGATTTAGCCATCGCTCTCAGACAGGAATTACCTGTTGAGGTAATTAGTGTGGATTCTGCCTTGATTTACAAAGGAATGGATATTGGTACGGCAAAACCAAGCAAAGCAGAACTGGCTCTTGCCCCACATCGTTTAATTGATATTTTAGACCCTGCGGAAAGTTATTCGGCGATGAATTTTCATAGTGATGCATTACGTGAAATGGCAGATATTACTGCACAGGGTAAAATTCCGCTCTTGGTGGGTGGCACAATGCTTTACTACAAAGCGTTGCTGGAAGGGCTTTCGCCGTTACCGTCTGCTGATCCAACTATTCGTGCCGAAATTGAAGCGAGAGCGGAACAACAAGGCTGGGCGGTTCTGCACCAAGAATTAGTAAAAATCGACCCTATTGCGGGGGCAAGAATTAATCCAAATGACAGCCAACGTATTAACCGTGCCCTAGAGGTGTTTTACATCACCGGTAAAACAATGACAGAACTCACCGCTCAACAAGGCGAAGCGTTGCCGTATAACATTCTGCAATTTGCAATTGCTCCTGAAGATCGGGCAATGTTACACCAACGTATTGAGCAACGTTTCCACAAAATGATTGACTTGGGCTTTGAAGAGGAGGTCAAGCGGTTATTTTTACGTGAAGATTTGCATATTAATCTGCCGTCAATTCGTTGCGTAGGCTATCGCCAAATGTGGGAATATTTACAAGGCGATATCTCTCTTGATGAAGCGATTTTCAAAGGCATTTGTGCCACACGCCAACTGGCGAAGCGACAAATTACTTGGCTTCGAGGCTGGCAAGGTGAGCTAACGTGGTTAGATAGTCTAGATCCGACCAGCTCCAAAACAAAAATGGTTGAAAAGATCGATCATTATTTAAATAATTGTGATAATATTTAGTTCGTGGCGTGCCTAAACTTGAATAAGTTTTCACTCAATTTGAAGTATCTGCACACACCTTAGAACTTATATCATAATTTGCTGTCCTAACATCAACACACAACAATAAAAAGGAAAGATAAAATGGCAAAAGGTCAATCTTTACAAGATCCATATTTGAATGCACTTCGTCGTGAGCGTATTCCTGTTTCAATTTATTTAGTTAACGGCATTAAATTACAAGGTCAAATTGAGTCTTTTGATCAATTCGTGATTTTACTTAAAAATACAGTAAGCCAAATGGTGTATAAGCACGCCATTTCAACGGTTGTGCCTGCTCGTGCGTTATCGCATAACAACAATAACAACCAAAACCAGCACACTCAAGCTGCAACAGAAGCGGCTGAACAAACGGAATAATCACATTATCAATCAAAAAATGTTAAACGAATCATTGCCAAACTCAGAAGAATATTCTGCGTTTGGCTTTGCTTTATCTGAAGCAAACCCAATTTCAGAAATTAAAGCTCCCATAGAAAACAACCGAGACAAAGCAATTCTTGTCCACCTCTATCTTGGACAACATAAAGATGTCGAAAATCTACTTGAGTTTCAAACATTGGCAGAGTCTGCTGGTGTTGAAGTGCTGGCGACCCTAACTACAACTAGTCAAAGCCCACATATCAAATATTATGTCGGGCAAGGCAAAGCGGAAGAAATTGCTGAAGCCGTAGAGCAATTAGGGGCAACAGTGGTATTAGTCAATCATCAGCTGAGCCCTGCACAAACCCGAAATTTACAATCATTATGCGGCTGCCGAGTGGTAGATAGAACAGGTTTGATCCTCGATATTTTCGCCCAGCGAGCCAGATCGCACGAGGGGAAACTACAGGTAGAACTAGCACAGCTTCGCCATTTATCCACTCGCTTGGTTCGCCGTGTAACCAATCAAGATCAACAAAAAGGTGGTTCTGTCGGGCTACGAGGTCCGGGTGAAACTCAGCTGGAAACGGATCGCCGTTTGATCAAAGTGCGAATTCAGCAACTTTTAAGCCGTTTGGAAAAAGTCAGCAAGCAACGAAGTCAAAATCGGAAAACGCGTCAAAAAGCGGATATTCCAACTGTCTCTCTTGTTGGCTATACCAATGCAGGCAAATCTACCCTATTTAATGCCATTACCCAAGCGGGTGTTTATGCTGCCGATCAACTGTTTGCGACACTTGATCCGACCTTACGCCGCATTCAAGTACAAGATGTTGGCACAACAATTCTCGCCGATACGGTAGGTTTTATTCGTTTTCTGCCACACGATTTAGTCTCTGCGTTCAAATCTACCTTACAAGAAACCACAGAAGCGACATTGCTCCTACACGTTATTGATGGTTCAGACGATCGCAAAAATGAAAATATTGATGCGGTAAATCAAGTGCTTGATGAAATTGAAGCATTGGACATTCCAACACTGTTAGTCTTTAATAAAATAGATAAGTTAGAGGGAATTGAGCCACATATCGAACGTAATGATGATGGCACAGCGATTGCGGTTTATCTCTCAGCTCAAAAAAATCAAGGCATTGAGCTCTTATTCCAAGCCATACAAGAAAGACTACGAAGCAATTTAGTGCGTGAAACACTCTTGCTCCCTGTTACTGCCGGTGCAATTTACGCCCAGTTTAAAGCAGAAAATTGCATTAAAGCCGAAAATTTCAATGATTTCGGCGAGCGAATTGTGCAAATTGAAGTGAACGAAGTACAGTGGCATAAATGGCTAAAACACTTCCCCAAATTGACGGAATATGCCGAATTGGCAAAATGGGATAATTAACTCTTCTTAACGACAAGCGGTTATTTTTTACTGGGAAATTGTAAAATCCATTTGCAAAACAACAGTAAAAAATAACCGCTTGTTTTCTTATCTATACGTAAAAATAAAGCCCTTCTCTTTCGAGAAGGGCTTTGTTATCAGTTAGCTAACGCTATTACCATTGGTAACCTACGCTTGCAGCAGCACCTGCGTGCCCGCGGCTGTTTGAGTTAACGCTGAATTTAATACCCACTTTACCATTATCAGATAAACGAGAGTAACCTACAGCCATAGCACCTTGACCACGATAAGTACCCACACCAGCAGAAACCATTGATTTACCAGGTTGTGTTACATGGTATAAGTTTCCAGCTGCTAGTGCACCAGCAATACCCGCACGTAAATCTTTATCTACGTTGTTAATGCGGTTGTTCAGACGGTTTTCTGCACCTTTCAACTGATTCACATTTACAGCATCAGTACCTTTCACACCTTCTGCTACATTTGTGATACGTGTTGGAGCATTGTTGCTACCTGCAATGTTAAGTTCATTAACACCATCTTTAGCAACTGTTGATCTGATAGTTGTACCACCAACTTTTACTGAATCAAACTCAGGATTGTCTGAAGTCGCAACTTCAACCGTTGAGCCTTTACGTGAAACTACGATGTTTTTGCCACCTTTCACAGCAACTTTACCATTGTTATTAACACGTTTAGATCCCTCTTCTGAATCCGCTGCAACATTACCATCAACAGTGAGCTCCCAACCTGCATTCTCAATTGCATTGTATAACTGACTACCATTCACAGCATCTTTACTTGTTGCCGTTACATCACCATCTTTAACGTTAGTAATCTTCGTATCTTTCGCATCGATACCGCCTTTAGTTACACTTGGACCGTCTTTAATGGTTAAACCATTGTTGTTTACGGTTGTGCCACCGGTTGTTACAGAGCCATCTTCCGTTAAATCAATCGCTTTCGCTAATTGTACTTCTAATGTATCAGTACCATTTGCTTTCACATTGATGTTGCCTGATGCTGACTTAAAGTTTTCAGAAGCGGCTTTATCCACACCTTCACCTTTCACTTTAACTTCAGTATTCAGTTTCTGGCGGTTCTTAGTCTCTTCATTGTTACCTGAGAAAATCAAACCATCATTTAACGTTGCGACTTGTTCTGTTACAGGCTTGCCGTCTTTGTCTATGGTTTCATAAACGATACGAGTTTTACCGTTTTCACCCGGTAATCCATCTTTACCGTTTGTGCCATCAACACCTTCAGCACCGTCTTTCACTGTAATATTTGCACTTGCACCCGGTTTGCCGTCAGTACCTTTCGGACCGGTTAAGCCGATAGAACCATCTTTGCCGTTTAATACAACTGATGCTCCGTCCTTACCGGTTGCACCGATAGATCCATCAACACCATCTTGACCATCACGACCTGCAACGATAGTACCGTCGCCTTTAATGGTTACACCATCTTTACCGTCTTTACCAGCAACACCGATTTGACCGTCTTTACCGTCTTTACCACCGATTGTTAAGTCGTTGTTCAAGCCGAAGGTTACATTATTACCTTCTTTAGTAATAACAATGTTACCGTCCTTGTTGTTCAGATCAACCGTTGCACCCGGTTTAACGTTGCCTTTGTCTTTACCATTTGCTGTTAAGTTCCAACCTGCGTTAGCAACTTGTTGCACTTGATATAACTGGCTACCGTTTACCGCATCTTTGCTGGTTGAAGAAATTTCACCGTCTTGAACATTAGTGATTTTCTTATCGCCTGCACTAATACCGTCTTTGGTTACACTTGGACCATCTTTGATAGTTAAACCATCATTATTTACCGTAGTATTACCAATAGTAACAGAGCCATCTTTCGTTAAATCAATATCTTTCGCTAATTTAACGGTTAAAGTACCGTTGTTATTTACTACACCGATATTATTAGCATCAGATAATTTAGTGGCATCTTTCTCACCACCGGTGATGCTTAAAGTTTCGTTTAGTTTCTTAGTAATGACTTTACCATCATCACCAACGAATTTTAAGCCATCGTTCAAGGTTGCAACTTCTTCTTTAACAGGGTTGCCGTCTTTGTCTTTGGTTTCATAAACGATACGGGTTTTCGTTTCGCCATCTTTACCATCAACACCCGGTTTACCTTGTTCAAAGGTCATTGTACCGTTTGAACCATCTTTACCGTTGATACCGATTGTGCCATCTTTACCGTTTAAGGTTACACCTGTTTTACCATCTGCACCTTTCACACCGATTGCACCATCTTTACCAGGTTTACCATCTTTACCCGGACCACCGATAGTTAAGTCGTTATTTAATGCAAAGGTTACATTGTTATCGGTCGTTTCTTTGGTAATGATGATATTGCCATCTTCATTATTAAATGAAACTTTACCTTTCGGCCCAACATTTGTAGTGTTTTGACCATTTGCTGCGATATCCCAACCGGAGTTAGCTACATCATAAACCTGTTTCAATTGGTCTTCTGTTGCTGCTTGACCGCTTGTGAAGTTGTTTGGATCAAATGTCTTATTCGTTAAGCCACCAATTGTGCCTTTATTACCATCAACAGTAATCGCATTATCACCACCAACCGTTAGGCTATCACCAGTTAATGCAGAATCGCCTACACCAACAGCATTCGTATCAATAAACGTATCACCGATTGTAATTGAACCTTCATCTGTTAAGTCAATGTTTTTCGCTAATTTAACCACTAACTTACCATTTTTATTCACCACACCGATATTATCATCAGATAAATCATCTAAATCTGTATCGCCGCCTGAAATTTGTAAAGTTTCATTTAGTTTCTTATCGATAACTTTGCCGTCATCACCTACGAATCTTAAACCATCGTTAAGTGTAGCAACTTCTTCTTTATCGCCGTTTGGTTTCTCATAAACGATACGAGTTTTGCTTTCGCCATCTTTACCGTCGTTGCCGTCAAGACCTTTAGCACCGTCTTTTACAGAGATGGTTGCACTTGCACCTTTACCATCAGTACCTTTAGGACCTGTTAAGCCGATAGAACCATCTTTACCATTTAAAGTAACACCGGCTGTACCATCTGCACCTTTAACGCCGATTGAACCATCTTTGCCTGCTTGACCATCTTTACCTGGACCACCAACGGTTAAATCGTTATTTAACGCAAAGTCAATCACATTATCACTTACCGTTGTGATGATGTTTCTGTCTTTAGAGGTGTACTTAACAGTTTCGCCCAGTTTAACGTGATCAGCTTCACCATTATCCGCTGCAATGCTAAAGCCTTTCTCGATAATATCGTTGCTTGCATTTACAACATCATTAATGTTCGCTCCATTAGTACCAACTTCTTTTAATTGATCTGGTGTTAAGTCATTTACCGAAGTAATTGGCTGACCATCTTTACCATTTTGACCATTTAAGCCATTAATACCGCTCTTCACATTAACGATTTGGTTACCACCATTATTTAGACCATCTTTGGTTAACGATACTACATTACCGTCTTTACCATCTTTTCCGTCTTTCGGTGTTACCGTTACACCATTGTTGTTTACAACTGTTTTCGGTGCATCTGCATTTACAGAACCATCTTCTTTATATTCAACAAAGTTTGCTGTAGCTAGGTCTTTTAAATTACGGTTTAGCTGAATTTCTAATACATTAGAACCGTCCGCTTTCACGTTAATGTTACCAGCAGCTGAAGCAAATGATTTCGCAGCATCTTTAGTTACACCTTCACCAACAATGTTCACCACACTGTTTAATTTATGGCGATTTAACTTATCGTTGTTACCTGCAAAGATTAAGCCATCGTTAAGTGTTGCCACCTCTTCTGTAATCGGGTTACCTTCACCATCTTTGATAGGATTACCCTCTTTATCAGTCGGTTGGTAAACAATTCGTGTTTTACCTGGTTCACCATCTTTACCTGTGCCAGGTAAACCGTCTTTACCGTCTTTACCATCAACACCTTGTGCACCTTCAGATGATTTGAACGTTAAGCCATCTTTGCCGTCTTTTCCGTTCAAGCCGATTGAACCATCTTTACCGTTAAGCACAACTGCTGAACCGTCTTTACCGTTCACACCAACTTTACCGTCAATGCCATTATCGCCATCAGCGCCATCTTTTCCGTTACGACCTACAGTGATTGTTGCTTCACCCGGTTTTCCTGGCTCACCGTTATCACCTTTGATTGAAACACCATCTTTTCCGTCTTGACCTTTAACACCGATTGAACCTGCTTCACCTGGCTTACCATCTTTACCGTCTTTACCAACAGTTAGATTGTTAGCTAGACCAAAGTCAATAGCGTTATCACGCACTGTCGTTACGATGTTTTTATCAGTCGAAGTATAGCTAACTGTTTCGCCTAATTTAACATTGTCTTTATCAGCACCATTTGCAAGATCTTTATTATCCGCAGTAATGTTAAAGCCTTTGTTAATTAAACCATCAGTTGCATTGCGTACATCTTTAATGTTCGCAGCGTTATTACCTACTTCGTCTAACTGCTCATCGCTTAAATCATTTACAGATTTGACAGGTTGGTTATCTTTACCAGGTTTACCGTCAAGACCATCGATACCGCTCTTCACGTTAACAATTTGGTTATTACCGTTATCTAAACCATTTTCAGTTAATTTAACAGCATCTTTACCATCTTTAGTTGGCGTAATCTCAATACCGTTATTATTTACAACAGTTTTCGGCTCACCCTCACCTTCTTTAGTAAATGTTGCACTGCCTAAATCTTTCAGATCTTTAGCTAGTTTAACCACTAAGCCATCTTTAGAATTCACAACACCGATATTGCTATCAGAAAGTTTAGCTGCATCTTTCTCACCACCGGTAACGCTTAATGTTTCGTTTAGTTTCTTAGCAATTTCTTTGCCGTCATCACCCACAAATTTTAAGCCATCGTTAAGTGTTGCAACTTCTTCTTTCTCGCCGTTTGGTTTTTCGTAAACGATACGAGTTTTGCTCTCGCCATCTTTACCGTCGTTGCCGGCAAGACCTTTAGCACCTTTCTC
>NZ_JBXGGI010000114.1:0-11539 GCF_056854775.1 Mannheimia sp. | reverse complement strand
ATTAAGTCATTACAATTCTTTATCTATCAGTCTCAACAAACTAAAGAGCCTTTGCAACGCCGTTTTGAAAATATTGAAATATATGGACCATTTGTTGTGCATTCTAGTACTCATACTTATAATCAATATTTTATTAAAGCTGTAGATGCTCAACAAGAATGGCTAAATACAATTTTAGACTCTCCATTATTAATAACATTAATACTCTTGTTTTTAGGTATGCCATTATTGGTGTTGTTATCCTTTAAAATCACCAAACCAGTTCAAAATCTAACCGCTTCTGCTAATGCTATTGCCACTGGACATTTAGAACCTAATCCTAAACTTGAAAAAGAGGGAATTTATGAAATAAGAGAGGTTGGAAAAAGCTTTAATCATATGGTAACAAGTTTAAAAGACTTAACTGAACAACAACAGAGAATGATTTCTGACGTTTCTCACGAGCTAAAAACCCCTTTAGCAAGATTGCAATTAGCAACTGCTATTTTACGTCGCAAAGCAGGAGAGCTTCCTGAAATTAATCGAATTGAAAATGAAATTGGTAAACTTGACCAAATGATCAAAGATTTACTCGTCATTTCTCGACAAAAACTGAATTATCAAATTCATAAGAAAATATTTAAAATTAATGAAATCTGGCAAGATGTTATTGAAGATGCTAAATTTGAAACTTCACAAAATAATATTGTTCTTATTGTTAAACAAAATATTGAAAATCCGGCACTCTATTCTATTAATGGATCTCAGGATTCCCTTGCTAGTGCATTGGAAAATTTAGTTCGTAATGCACAAAAATATGCGAATCAAATTATAGCTATTTCAATAGATATACAAGATAAAAAATTAATTCTAGTAGTTGAAGATGATGTAAATGGTGTGCCAGAAGATGAATATGAAAATATTTTAAAACCTTTCTATCGTGTAGATAAAGCCAGAACTAGAGAAACAGGCGGCACAGGTTTAGGCTTATCTATTGTGCATAATGCGGTACAACAACATCAAGGTGATATTCATTTAACAAAAAGCGATATGGGTGGTCTAAAGGTAGAATTAGCTATTCCGCTTTGGGCACAACATTCCTAAATTTGTAAAATTTATGAGAAAAACGACCGCTTGTATGAATTTAATCGAGATTGAAAATCTAAATAAATATTTCGGCTTGGGAGAAAACCAAGCCCATATTTTAAAAAATATTAACCTTACCATAGAGCAAGGTGATTTTGTTGCGATCATTGGGGCATCAGGCTCCGGAAAATCTACTTTGATGAATATCATCGGTTGTTTAGATACCGCAAGTTCAGGTATTTGCCGTATTTCAGGCAAAGAAACTCAGCAAATGACCGCTGATGAGCTTTCTGACCTACGCCAACGTAAATTCGGCTTTATTTTCCAACGCTATAATCTATTGCCTGCTCTTACCGCCAATGAAAATGTGGCTCTACCTGCTATTTATGCAGGTATGGATACCACATCTCGCAAACAACGTGCCGATAATTTATTAGCTAAACTGGGATTAGATGATAAAACACGCAATCGCCCGAATGAACTATCAGGTGGGCAACAGCAACGTGTGAGTATTGCTCGTGCATTAATGAACGGTGGCGAAATTATTTTAGCCGATGAACCTACAGGAGCATTAGATTCCAAAAGTGGTGAAACGGTGCTAGAAATCTTACGAGATCTGCACCAAGAAGGTCATACCATCATTATGGTTACGCACGATCCTAACATCGCTGCTCAAGCCAGCCGCGTAGTCGAAATTAAAGATGGCGAAATTATTCGAGATGAACGTCAAAAACCTTATTCAACAGAACTTAAACTTAATAAAACACCCCATAAACAACCTCGTTTTTTTGACCAATTAATTGAATCCTTCAAAATGGCGAGCAGTGCTATTTTAGCTCATAAAATGAGAGCATTACTCACGATGCTTGGTATTATTATTGGTATTGCCTCAGTGATTTCCGTTGTTGCATTAGGACAAGGTTCGCAACAGCAAATTCTTGCGAACATCAATAATTTAGGCACAAATACAATGGATATTCTCAACGGTACAGGCTTTGGCGACCGACGAGCCAATCTTACTAAAAACCTAACCATTAGTGATGCATTAGCATTAAGCCGACAAAGTTATGTTGAAAGCACAACACCATCAAGTAATGTGAATGCAACCTTAATCTATGGCAACAATGCGGTAACTGGTTCTGTGCGTGGTGTCGGCGAAGAGTTTATGGACGTAAAAGGGCTGAAGCTCATTTCAGGGAGTTTTTTCACGACAGAAGAAGTGAAAAATGTTGCTCAAGTGATTGTGATAGATCCCAACACGCAAAAAGATTTAGGCTTACCTAATCCGGTGGAAGGCGAAATTATTTTAGTGGATAAAAAACCACTTCAGATTATTGGTGTGGCTCAACAAGCCAATGCAATGAATCAAACCAGTCTAACGCTTTGGTCGCCTTATACCACGATTATGCAACGTGTTTCAGGGGCAAAACAGATTGATTCTCTTACCGTTAAAATTAAAGATAATGTCGAAAGCCAAACGGCGGAAAAAAGCATTACTGAGCTACTCACTGCCCGACACGGCAAAAAAGATTTCTTTATTATTAACAGTGATAGCATCAAACAAACCATTACCGATACTACTAATACAATGACATTACTCATTTCCTCTATTGCCCTGATTTCATTGATTGTAGGTGGTATTGGCGTAATGAACATTATGTTAGTTTCGGTAACTGAACGAACCCGTGAAATCGGTGTGAGAATGGCAATAGGAGCAAAACAACGTAACATTTTGCAACAATTCTTGATTGAAGCCGTTGTGATTTGCTTGATTGGAGGCGTAATTGGTATTTTATTGGCAAGTAGCATTATTTGGGCGTTTAATAATTTAGGCTCAAACTTTAAAATGATTCTTTCGCCGGAATCCGTCATTATTGCAGTACTCTGCTCTACCCTTATCGGCATTGTGTTTGGCTATATCCCGGCTCGCAATGCATCAAGGCTTAATCCGATTACAGCTCTTGCTCAAGAGTAATAAATAATTTCACAAGCGGTAAGATTTTTGTAAAATTTTACCGCTTATTTACAGAATAAAAAGGAAAAACCAATGACAATAACCAACATTGAACTAGAACACATTCTCAACACAAAACTAAATAGCTCTGCAATTAATGACTACGCCCCAAACGGCTTACAAGTTGAAGGCAAAAAAGAAATCAAAAAAATCATTACCGGCGTAACTGCCTCACTCCCTCTGATTGAAAAAGCAATTGAGAAAAATGCAGATGCGATTTTAGTCCATCACGGTTATTTTTGGAAAAGCGAAAACCCGTGCATTCGTGGTATGAAAGGTAAACGCATTAAGCAGCTGTTAGTGAATGATATTAATCTGTTTGGCTACCATTTACCCCTTGATATCCACCCGGAACTAGGTAATAACGCTCAACTAGCGAAACATTTAGGCGTAATAAATTTACAAGGTTTAGAAAATACCCCAAGTTCTATTCCAATGTATGGCGAATTAGAAACACCGATTTCTGCGGAAAAACTGAAGCAAAAACTTGAAAAAACGTTACAACGCACCGTTATTTTATGCAACGAATTTACTTCATCGCCACAAAAATTGATTAAAAAAATCGGTATCTGTTCAGGTGGCGGACAAGGCTATATTGATCTCGCTTTTGAAAAAGGCTGCGATGCGTTTATTAGCGGTGAAATTTCCGAACAGACTACCCATTCTGCCCGTGAACAAGGCATTTACTATTTCGCCTGCGGACACCACGCCACAGAACGGGATGGGGTAAAAGCTCTCGGCGAATGGCTGGCTCAGCAATATGGATTAGACGTAGAATTTATTGATATTGATAATCCTGCATAATTCAAAATAAATACAAGCGGTTGAATTTATTTCATTTTTTGTAATATAAATTCAACCGTTTTTATTTCTGCTTATATATTAATTTTGCGATCTAGTTCGAAAAACTTAACACTAAGGCTTGCCTTACTTTTTATAAAGGTTATCTTATTTTTATTACCATTTTTTGTTTACATTTGTAAACAATTTTTATACTATGTGAGAATAAGATAAGATGTCTAAACACCCAAAACATATACAAGCTGCTTTAGATTACGCAGTACAGAATGGTTGGGAAATCTTGAAATCAGGCAAATCAGCCCATTCATATTGCCGTTTACGCTGTGTCTTAGGACATAGCGAACACCAGATGAGTGTATGGAGTACGCCGAGATCACCAGAAAACCACGCTAAACAAATTATTCGTAAAGTTCACGAATGTGGAGAAAAACAATGACACTTTATCACTTTTCTATATTAATTCGAGATGCAGAGAAAGCGATGCCAAATTTAGAAGATATCTTATTTGAAGCCGGTTGTGATGATGCCTTAATCTGTTTTTATAATCAAAGTGTCTATTTAGAATTTGATCGTGAGGCAAAAACAGCACAAGAAGCTATTCAATCTGCTTTTAATGATATCCGTCAAGCGGGATTTTCAGACTTAGTGTTACAAGAGGCTGGAGTTAGCTCATTAAGTGAAATTGCTGCTAGAACAGGGCTAACACGTGCAGCAATTTCTAACTACGCAAATGGTAAACGAGCAAAAGATTTCCCTCGCCCAATTTATGGTGTTGCTAGTGGTTCAGCACTTTACTCTTGGAAAGAAGTCGCAAATTGGCTCTATCAACGTAAAAAAATTTCCAAAATGCAATGGGAAGTAGCAGAGTGCAGCATTAACTAGTGGATTTATTTTCCTTCCCTTCCACATAAGTAATATAAACTGTTGCAGCAATAATAATGGCAGCTCCTAGCCATAATTTACCCGGTGGTACCCAGTTAAAAACGAGCCAGCCGGCTAATACATTGAGCGGTAACTTAATAAAATCAAACGGTTGAATGTAAGAAGCATCTGCTAAATTATAGGCTTTTGCTACTGCTAATTGAGCGAGAGCGGTTAAAAAACCGAGTAAAATTAAAAAGCCAAAATCACTCCACGAAGGAAGGCTAAATCCGCTTGGGCTGAGATTAGTTAAAGCAATCAACAAGTTAAACGGCGTGATTAAAATAAACAGATAAGCAACCATTGTTGTTGGGCTGTCATAACGGGAAAGTTTTTTAACCATCAATGAATAGCCCGCCCAGAAAAAGGCTGCGGCAAGTGGTAATAATGCAATCAAGTTAAAATTATCGCTCCACGGTTCTAAAATAATCATTGCTCCTACAAAACCAAGTGCGGTAGCAACCCAGCGTCTTTTGCCGACGTGTTCTTTTAAAAATAACCCAGAACCGATGGTAACAAAGAGTGGCGATGTCATCAGTAACGCAATACCCTGCCAAATCGGTAATTGGTTAGCTAATGCCATTGTCCAACACTGAATACCGATTGCGGAAAGAAAAATACGAAGACAATGTTGCCCAAAATGTGCCGTCTTTAATGATGAGAAAAAGCCGACATTATTCATACTTGGCACAAGAAACACAAACGCAATCAGATATTGCACTAATGCAATCACACTAGAGTCAATCGGCGAGATGGAAGTCAGCTTTGGAATAAGCGTATTAATGCAGGCAAACAACACACCTGCGGTGATAATTGCAATTGCCCCTTTAATCGGTTGATGATTTTTCATAGATTTAATAAATTCTATTTAGTGAGATAAAATGAATACGTATTTTGGCTGATCTGTTCTGCCACCACTTTTTCTGGCAACTGCTTAATTTCCGCTAGTTTTTGGATTATGGCAACGAGTTGCTGAGTAATTTCTACAGGCTTAAATCCCTCGTGTTGCCAAGGGGCATCAGTTTCAATTAAAAGCCGTTCTAACGGAAACGTCTGAGCGACTTTTTGCGTTTTCGGGTTAGTCAAAATATCGGGCGTAAGACTAACAAAATAAGGGGTTAAAAGCAATTTTTCCAACGTTTCATTACTTGCTTTAAACCAATGGAAATGGGCTTTTTGAATTTGATGTCTTGCCAGCAATTCAAGGGCAATTTCCGTATCCTCATACACAATATGCAAATTTAACGGCAAATTATACCGCTTGCTTGCCACAATAAAACGCTCTAACAAATCAATATAAGGCTGATAATCTAATGCCGGATTTTCTCGCTTCAGATAATGCGGCAGTCCCACTTCGCCACAAGCGGTCAAATTTTTATGATTTTTTGCAATAAAATCAAAAAGTTGTTCAATTTCACACTTAGCAGGCAAAGCCTGTTCCGGATGAAAACCGGCTGCGATATATAAATTGGTATATTGATCTTTTAATGCCAACAACCTCTCACAACTTTTCAGATTAGTTGCCACCGCAAGCACACCACTTAAATTAGGTTGTTGGAAAATTTCAGCAATTTCTTGATCGGAAAATTGATCGAGATGGATATGGCTATCAAAAAGCATTTTCTTCCTCCGAGAAAACAGATTTCTTCACAAGAATCTTAGGGCTACTCTTTATTTGTTTCCTTAGGCAATAACTTCGAGCAAATAATAGGGATTATCGATGCAAATCCGGCACCTGAAATTTTCAGTGATTTATCATAAACTGCCGGCTCAAAATAAATAAAACCAAAAATCCAAATTAAAAAGAACCCCATATAAATCCAAAACACTTTATCTTCATCTTTTTGGGTATAACCTTTATAGACAATCACAGCACTACTTACCATCACTGGAATAATAACAATCCAAAACACATTATTGAACAAAGTACCAAATCGCTCAAACGGATTACTGTACTCCTGCATAATGTGGTGAGCAATCCAGATAACCGCCATAAAAACAAGTTGAGAGAAAATAACAATTTTGGCAAATAAAATTAATTTTGAAAATAATGAACGAGAAATCATATTTAAACCTCCAATAAATACGCCTTCAACTGCCCAATTTTATCCCTTACCGCAGCCGCTTTTTCAAATTCCAGATCTTTCGCAAAATCACGCATCTGTTGTTCCAGCGTTTTAAGCTCTTTTTCCAATTCTTTACGAGATTTTGGTTTGTAGTCGTTTGCAGAATTTTCGGCTTTTTTGACCGCTTGTTTGCCGCGTTTTGGCTTGTCGGATTGTCCTATATCGAGCAACTCTCCGACTTTTTTGTTCAGAGCCTGTGGCACAATGCCGTTTTCTTCATTGTATTTCATCTGTTTTTCACGGCGTCGTTCGGTTTCCGTAATCGCTTTCTGCATTGAGTTGGTAATACGGTCGCCGTATAAAATCGCTTTACCGTTGAGGTTTCGAGCGGCTCGTCCGATGGTTTGGATAAGCGAGCGTTCGGAACGTAAAAAGCCCTCTTTATCCGCATCTAAAATCGCCACGAGCGACACTTCCGGCATATCCAAACCTTCTCGCAGTAAGTTGATACCGACCAGCACATCAAACATTCCCATACGAAGATCGTGAATGATCTCTACTCTCTCTACGGTATCGATATCGCTGTGTAAATAACGCACTCGTACGCCGTGTTCATCTAAATAATCGGTTAAATCTTCCGCCATTTTTTTTGTGAGCGTCGTAACCAGCACTCGCTCGTCCACCGCCACTCGTTTGTGAATTTCGGAAAGTAAATCATCCACTTGCGTAGCAACAGGGCGAACTTCGATAATTGGGTCGAGTAAGCCTGTTGGGCGAACGACCTGATCGACAACATCGGGATTTTTCTCTAATTCATAGGCTCCCGGTGTTGCCGACACATAGATCGTCTGTGGCGAAAGGCGTTCAAACTCTTCAAATTTAAGCGGTCGGTTGTCAAGAGCAGACGGCAAACGGAAGCCATACTGTACCAAAGTTTCTTTTCTCGCTCGGTCGCCCCGATACATTCCACCGATTTGTGGCACAGTAACGTGGCTTTCATCAATCACCAAAATACCATCTGTCGGCATATAATCAAACAAAGTCGGCGGTGCTTCGCCCTCTTTTCTTCCAGACAAATAGCGTGAGTAATTTTCAATGCCTGAGCAGTAGCCTAGCTCGTTCATCATCTCAATATCAAACTGAGTACGTTGAGCAATGCGTTGCTCTTCCAGCAATTTATTTTCTTGAATAAAGTAAGTTCGGCGTTCGGCAAGCTCTTCTTTAATCTGCTCAATCGCATCTAAAATTCGTTCTCGTGGCGTAACATAGTGCGTTTTCGGGTAAATCGTGTAGCGAGGCACTTTACCTACACTATGCCCCGTGAGTGGGTCAAACAATGAGAGATTTTCGATTTCGTCATCAAACAACTCAACCCTTAAAGCCACTTCATCACTCTCGGCAGGGTAAATATCAATCACATCGCCACGTACACGGAAGGTTGAACGCTGGAATGCCTGATCGTTGCGTGTGTATTGTAACTCGGCAAGGCGAGTGAGAATTTCACGTTGCCCAATCATTGCTCCTACTTGCAAATGCAACATCATCTGCATATAGGCATCAACATCACCCAAGCCGTAAATTGCCGACACGGAGGCAACTACAATGGTATCTCTGCGTTCTAAGAAAGATTTAGTGGCGGAAAGCCGCATTTGCTCGATCTGCTCGTTGATGGAGGCATCTTTCTCAATAAAGGTATCACTTGCCGGCACATAAGCTTCGGGCTGGTAGTAGTCGTAGTAGGAGACGAAATACTCCACCGCATTTTCAGGAAAAAAAGCTTTCATCTCGGCATAAAGCTGAGCGGCGAGCGTTTTATTTGGAGCAAGTACCATCGCAGGGCGATTAAGTTGTGCAATGACATTCGCAATCGTGAATGTTTTCCCCGAGCCCGTTACACCGAGCAAGGTTTGATGAGCCAAGCCGTCATTTAAGCCTTCCGTTAGCTTGGCAATCGCCGTCGGCTGATCGCCTGAAGGTTTGAATGGAGAATGGAGAATAAAAGGTTTGTGCTGTTTGCTCATATCGTTCCTACCTAAAAATTTAGTTTATTTTAGCATAAGCAAGCGGTCTTTTTTCGCTAAAAATTTACAAATTAAAATGTGAAGTTGCTCACAAAATTTTTATTTTATTTTTGAGAATAATTCGCAACAGTATTATTATTCAGTTCAACATATTTCATTTTAGGAGATTCTATTATGCGTTTAACCAAACTTGCTTTTGCCCTTTCTAGCTTTTTTATCGCCGCTCACGCAGTTGCGTTAGATTTAAGCAAAGAAACCGAAACGTACAAACAATTTGTGATTGAAGAAATCGACCAGTTAGTAACAGGCACAGAAAAGTTTGTGGGTTATCTCGAACAAGGCGATGTGCAAAAAGCGAAAGAAATCTACCCGCTTGCAAGAATGCACTTTGAGCGTTCAGAACCCATTGCGGAGAGCTTTGGCGATTTAGATCCGCGTATTGATGCCCGCCTTGCCGATTTAGCCGAAGAAGGTAAAACAGAAAAAGATTGGTCCGGCTTCCACAAAATCGAAAAAGTGTTATGGGAGAAAAATACGACCAAAGGTACAAAAGAAACTGCCGACCAATTACTCAAAGATGTGAAAGAGTTACGAGCTAAAATTCCAACCGCAGAAGTTACGCCTGAGCTAATGATTACCGGTGCAGTCGATTTGTTAAACGAAGTTTCAACCACTAAGGTAACAGGCGAGGAAGAAATTTTCTCAAAAACCGATTTGTATGATTTCAAAGCCAATATTGAAGGGGCGGAGAAAATTTATCAAATTTTTAAACCGCAATTAGAGAAAGTGGATGCCAAACTTTCCGCTGAAATTGCAAACCGTTTTGCTGCTGTAAATGGGTTGCTGGAAAAACATAATAAATCCAAAACAGGCGGGTATGATTATGTAGGCTATGATACTCTTTCAAAAGCCGATATCAAAGCTCTTGCAGAAGCCGTGAATCAACTGGGTGAACCATTAGCTCAATTAGGTGTACTTTTAACTAAATAATGGGGTAAAAATGATGGCAGAAAATCGTTCTCGCCGTGATTTCTTAAAACACTCCGCATTAATGGGAGCAGGCTTATTGTCTGCTCCTGCTTTTGGTTTAGAATCACGTCAAATTCCACAAAACGCACAAAATCAATACGCTTTTTATGGCGAACATCAGGCTGGTATCACAACACCGGCACAGAAGCATATCTACTTTTTGGTAT
This sequence comes from Mannheimia sp., assembly GCF_056854775.1. NCBI lineage: Bacteria > Pseudomonadati > Pseudomonadota > Gammaproteobacteria > Pasteurellales > Pasteurellaceae > Mannheimia > Mannheimia sp. Next base: position 1,455 of record NZ_JBXGGI010000114.1, on the reverse strand, counting down.
TGGATTTAGATACTCACGACATTGCCAAAGTGAAAAGTATTTTCCAAAACTGGACAGCTTATAGCAATAACCTCACACAAGGTAAAAACGTGAAGCCTTATAGTAAAAATGCGTTTATCCCACCTAATGATACAGGTGAGGCAGATAGTTTATCGCCGCAAAATCTGACATTAACTTTTGGTGTTAGCCCGAGCTTTTTCAGTAAATTAGGTATTGAAAAATTAAAGCCTGCCGAACTCAAAGATCTCCCCCACTTCCCTCGAGATCAACTTCAAGCTGAATATACCGGCGGCGATATCTGCATTCAAGCCTGTGCTAACGATCCGCAAGTCGCCTTCCACGCAGTGCGGAATTTAGTTCGTGTAGCTCGAGGCGAGGTAAGAATGCGTTGGTCGCAAATGGGGTTTAACTCTTTTATTGATGAAAGAACGCCTCGTAATCTGTTTGGCTTTAAAGATGGTACAGCGAATGCGGATACCTTAAAAGAACAGGAAAATACCATTTGGGTACAAGATGGTTGGTTGAAAGGTGGCTCTTATTTAGCCGTTCGCCGTATTAAAATGTTTTTAGAAACGTGGGATCGCACCCATCTCCGCTCGCAAGAAGAGACCTTTGGTCGCCATCGGGATTCAGGGGCCGGGCTTGGACATCAGCACGAATTTGAGGCTTTAGATTTAGAGAAAAAAGATGAAAAAGGAAATCTTGCGATCCCTGACATTTCCCATACTCATCTTGCGAATAAGACAGGACTTAAAATACTTCGTCGGTCATTTTCCTACTCTAGCGGTATTGATGATAAAGGACAATTTGATGCAGGCTTGCTGTTTATTTCATTCCAACAAAGTCCCGAGCAATTTATTAAAATCCAAAATGCGTTAGGAAATATAGATAAAATGAATGAATATATTACCCATATCGGCAGTGGCTTATTTGCCTGTTTTGCGGGTGTAAAAAATGAAAACGACTACTTGGGTAAAGCCCTTTTTGATTTAATTTGAGGAGGATAAATGAAATTTAAAAATTGGCTACTTCTTTCGTTGCTTTTCTCAGCAAATCAAATTCCAGCTAAAGTGAATGTTAACCCTTTATTTGTGCAACTTTCTGATGCAATGACAGAAGCAAAAAAGGGCGAAATTGCAAAATCTCAGCAAAATTTGACCGCTTTACAGCAAGATTTTCTCAATCTTGAACAAAACGATTCTATTGCCGGTATTCAAGTAAAACGCACCCTTAAATCAGCCATTAATAGCCCAAATGTAGAAACCTTAGAACAACTGGCAAAAAAACTCTATGACTTTGAAAAGGAGCAAAATCCTGTCAATTACGGTGCAAAACATCAAGATTTCACCACAAAAATGACACCACTGTATGTGGAGCTAAAAGTTGCTACTCAATCCAAAGATCTCACAAATATTAAAAAAGCAGCTCGTCAGTTTGGGCGAAATTGGGCAAAAC
>NZ_JBXGGI010000113.1:0-7239 GCF_056854775.1 Mannheimia sp. | reverse complement strand
AAATTGTATTTATTGATGCTAATGAACCGCTGGAAATTTTTATTGATGTGATTGTGGAATCCGCCCACTCACGTTTTCCTGTTATTCGTGGCGAGAAAGATACCATTGAAGGCATTCTGCATTCAAAAGATTTGCTCAAATATTTACGTTCTGATTCTGAGCCATTTAATCTGCAAGAAATTCTACGCCCAGCCGTAATTGTGCCGGAAAGTAAGCGATTAGACAGAATGTTAAAAGAATTCCGTTCCGAGCGTTTTCATATGGCAGTCGTAGTTGATGAATTTGGGGCTGTATCCGGTTTAGTTACTATTGAAGATATTCTTGAACAAATTGTTGGCGATATTGATGATGAGTTCGATGAAGAAGAAGTGAAGCCGATTCGCCAACTTTCGAGACATACTTATGCTGTGTTACCACTTACTGATATTAAAAAATTCAATGAGTTTTTTGCAACCAACTTCAATGATGAAGAGGTTGATACCATTGGTGGGCTGATAATGAAAGCATTTGGTTACTTCCCAAAACGTGGCGAACAAATTGAACTGGAAGGCATTGGTTTTAAAGTAACTTCTGCTAATAGTCGCCAGTTAATTCAACTGCGAGTAACGCTTTCTGATGAACAATTAGAAAAAATGGAACAACACTCGCAAAGCGAAGAAGAATAAATTTTTTAATTATCTAAAAGGCACGTTTAGGCGTGCCTCTCTTATTTAGTGAGAACTATGAATTTTGCAAAAAATCCACCAATTATAACCGCTTGTATTGCTACTCTACTGCTAGGTGCAGTTGGCACTTTCGCCTACTCTCCGTTTGATATTTGGGTTCTCGCCTTTATCTCCTGTGCAGGCTTAATTTGGGCTGCAACACTTGAGCAGAGAAAAACCGCATTGTGGGCAACATTCGCTTGGTCTATAGGCTATTTCTGCACAGGCGTGAACTGGGTATCGGTCAGTATGACCCAATTCGGCGGAGTGCCTGTAGTCGTTAGTTATATCGCTGTTTTTCTACTTGCTTGTTATTTAGCCATTTATAACTTGCTCTTTAGCGTTCTCTCACGCAAATTCAGGCTGAATAACCCGTTTGCTCTCGCAGCAATTTTCACCTTTACCGAATATTTGCGTGGCGTGGTATTTACAGGTTTCCCTTGGCTACAATTTGGTTATAGCTTAATTGATAGTCCTTTTGCCGGTATCGCTCCAATTTTTGGGGTAGAAGGATTAACTTTCTTTGTAGTAGTAGCAAGTGGCTATTTAGTCAAACTGCTGAAGCAAGAAAGCAAACCACTCAAATCACTCGCCTTACTAGCGGTCATTTTTTCGTTAAGTTTTGCAACCCGCTTCCTTAACTTTGTGCAAATTGATGAAGAAAAACAACCGCTTGTAGTAAGCCTTGTGCAAGGAAATATTGAGCAGAAAATGAAATGGGATCCTCAGCATTTCAATTTTAGTGTAAAAACCTACGAGCAACTCATTCTGCCTTATTTAGGTAAAACCGATGTAATTATTTTGCCTGAATCTGCAATCCCAGCTCTTGAAAATCAAATTGGCGGCATTTTAGGTGCTTTAGATAATCTCTCTCGCCAAACTGGTAGTGAGATTATTATCGGCACACTCTATGAAAATGAGAAAGCGGAATTGTTTAATAGCACAGTGCTGTTAGGGCAAGACAAGCCTTACGATTTACACGCCAGCAAGCGTTATAACAAACACCATCTAGTGCCATTTGGTGAATATGTGCCCTTTGGCTCGGTATTAGATTGGATGCGAGAAGTCTTTATTCTACCTATTAATCTTTCTCAAGGCAGCTTTATTCAAAGCCCAATGATGGCAAAAAACAACCGTTTTAATCTGGCAATTTGCTATGAAATTATTTTTGGCGATCAGGTGCAACAAAACCAAAAAAGTCAAAATGCGGATTATCTCTTAACCATTACTAATGATGCGTGGTTTGGCTCAAGTATTGGTCCGTGGCAACATTTCCAAATGGCAAGAATGCGAGCGTTAGAACTTGGCAAACCACTTGTACGAGCAGCAAATACCGGGATCACTGCTATTGTGGATGCAAATGGAAAAATTATTCAGCAACTGCCTCAATTTACCACAGAGGTGCTGACCGCTACCCTCAAGCCAACCAAAGGTGATACGCCTTTCAAACAATTTGGCTCTTGGCTGATTTATGGATTGAGTTTAATCTGTTTAATAATTAGCTTCTTGATTAGAAGAAGATAAAAAAATCCCCTTAGCATTTTCGTTCTAAGGGGATTTTTTAATTTGTTAGCCTAACATTTTTAATAGGTTAGCCATTTCGATCGCAACCATCGCACACTCTTCGCCTTTATTACCGGCTTTAGTGCCTGAACGCTCAATCGCCTGCTCTAAGTTTTCTACGGTTAAAATACCATTGATAATCGGCACACCGGTTTCTAATGCAGAACTACTAATGCCTTTTGCTGATTCATTTACCACCACATCATAATGGCTGGTTGCTCCACGCACCACCGCACCTAAACAGATAATCGCATCATATTTCCCACTTTGTGCCATTTTTTTTGCTGCAATTGAGATTTCTAATGCACCCGGTACCCAAACAGTATCAATATTTTCTGCTTCCACTCCGTGACGAAGCAATTTATCAGTTGCACCGTTGAGCAGTTGATCAATAAAGATTTTATGCCAGTTCGTTGCCACAATACCGAATTTTAAACCTGTCGCAATATAATTACCTTGAAATGTTGCCATTTTTTGTTTTCCTTCTTTAAAAATAAATTTGATATTTCAATTAAGCACTACAAGCGGTCATTTTTTTACTAAATGTTTGCAAATTACCCTTGTACCAGAGAATTTCATTAAAAATTAAACATATGTCGCATTTTGTGCTGTTTAACTTTGAGGTATTCCAAATCGTGTTCGTTTGGCTCAACCATAATTGGCTCACGAGCCACCACATTTAACCCTTGCTCAATAAGCCCTTCGATTTTTGCAGGATTATTAGTGAGCAAGCGAATAGACTTCACGCCCAGTTTTTCAAACATTTGAGCCGCAATGTAATATTCACGCTCATCATCCTTAAAGCCTAGTGCAAGATTAGCTTCAACAGTATCCATTCCTCTATCTTGCAATTCATAAGCACGTAGTTTGTTGATTAAGCCAATGCCTCGTCCTTCTTGGCGTAAATAAAGTACGACACCTCTGCCCTCTGCTTCAACTTGGCTCATTGCCGCAGCAAATTGTTGCCCACAATCGCAACGTTGAGAACCAAACGCATCACCTGTTAAACATTCTGAATGAATACGGCATAACACATTTTCGCCATCGCCAATATCGCCTTTTACCAGTGCAACGTGCTCTTTGCCGGATAAAGTTTCAACAAAGCTATGTGCTTTAAATTCACCATATTTAGTCGGCATATTCACAACCGATACTACATCAACCAGGCTATCGTGTTTTCTACGATACTCTTGCAGCTGCTGAATCGTAATAAACGGCATATTATGCTCTTTCGCAAAGGCTTGAAGTTCAGGCATTTGCATCATTGTGCCGTCTTCTGCCATAATTTCACAGCAAAGTCCTGCCGGTTTTAAACCTGCAAGGCGAGCCAAATCCACCGTAGCTTCGGTATGACCGTTACGCACCAACACCCCACCGTCTTTAGCGACTAAAGGGAAAACGTGCCCCGGACGACGGAAATCTTCCGCTTTTGCGTTTTCATCTAATATTTTCATACAAGTGAGAGAACGCTCAAAAGCCGAAATGCCAGTGCCCGTCTCAATATGATCGACAGAAACGGTAAACGCTGTTTGATGATTATCTTTATTTACGACCACCATCGGGTGAAAATCCAATCGCTCCGCAATGTCGGTAGAAATAGGCGTACAAATTAAACCTTTGCCATATTTCGCCATAAAATTGATATTTTCCGGTGTGGCAAATTCTGCTGCACAGATGAAATCGCCCTCGTTTTCACGATCCGCATCATCACTGACTAAAATAATTTTACCTGCGGCAATCGCTTGAATAGCTTCTTCTACAGTTGAAAATTTAAACATTATTTATCCTTTTAAAATCCTGCATTTTTTAGAAAATCGACCGTAAGTTTACTCGGTGGGTTTTCAGGTTCTTTTTTCAATAAAAACTGTTCGATATATTTACCGACAATATCGTTTTCTAAATTCACAAGGCTACCGATTTTTTTCGAGCCTAAATTTGTTTCTTTGATCGTATGCGGAATAATCGATACACGAAATGATTCGTCATTCACATCAACTACGGTTAAGCTAATGCCATCAATAGTAATTGAGCCTTTCTCAATGATATAACGCAACAGTTTCGGCGAAGCATTGATACGATACCAAGTGGCATTATCCGCAGGAGTAATTTCGGCAACGGTGCCTGTTCCGTCAATATGACCTGACACAATATGCCCTCCGAAACGCCCATTTGCCGCCATTGCTCGCTCTAAATTAACCGGACTGTTTAGGCTCAATTCGCCAAGTGAAGTGCGTTTTAGGGTTTCCGACATCACATCTGCGGTAAATTGCTCTTTCGTAAAAGAAGTTACCGTTAAACAAACACCATTTACCGCAATGCTATCGCCTAATTGCACATCAGTAAGCACTTTTTTAGCTTTGACAGTAACAACCGCAAATTCGCCTTGCTTTTTGATTTGTGCGATTTGACCAACTTCTTCGATAATACCTGTGAACATTTATTTTCCTTGCTTCACTTCATAATCTAATAAAATATCTTCACCGATCAGCTCGGTAGATTTCAGTTTTAATTTGACCGCTTGGGCTAACTCGCCTATTCCCTCTCCGCTGATTGGGGTTTTAGCATTTTGTCCACCCACCAATTTGGGGGCGATATAGCAATGCACTCTGTTTACACAACCTGCTTTTAATGCACTGAAATTCAGGCTTGAACCGCCCTCAATTAATAAACTGTCAATTTGCATTTCGCCTAGTTTTTGCAAAAAATCGAGCAAATCTACCCGCTTGTTATCCGCTTTTGTTACTACAATTTCCACTCCAAGTTGTTGATAGGCTTCGTGAGCTTTCGTGTCATCATTTAATGTTGCAATAACGGTGCGATACTCTTTTGCTGTTTGCACTAATTTGCAATCTAGCGGCGTTCTTAACTGGCTATCACAAACAATTCTCACGGGCTGCTTGGCATTTGGCATTCGGCTATTAAGCATTGGATCGTCTGCTAAAACAGTTTCTACCCCTACCATAATGGAACTATATTGATGGCGGGTTTCTTGCACTTTAGCTCGAGCTTGCTCGCCTGTAATCCATTTTGATTCACCTGTGCTGGTCGCAATTTTGCCGTCTGCCGTCATCGCATATTTCAGCAACACATAAGGGCGTTTAGTTTGAATGTAATGGAAAAAAATCGGATTTAATTCATCACATTCTGCCCGCATAAAATCCTCAATAACATCCACCCCGGCGGCTCTAAGCTGTTCTGATCCTTTACCTGAAACAAGTGGATTTGGATCACGAGAACCGATGAACACTTTCTTAATTCCTCGCTCAATCAATAAATTAGAACAAGGCGGCGTTCGTCCATAATGGCAGCAAGGCTCAAGCGTAACGTAAGCAGTAGCCCCTACTAAATCCTGCTCGGAGCGTAAAATCGCATTACGTTCAGCGTGCCATTCTCCGTATTTTTCGTGGTAACCTTCAGCGATAATTTCGCCATCTTTTACAATTACACAACCTACTAAAGGGTTCGGATTTGTCCAACCTTTTGCTTTCTTGGCAAGTTCAATGGCATAAGCCATATATTGAGCATCTTTCATACAAATTTTTGATAAATTGAGGGCGTGCTGAAAGGATTATTTTCAATACAAGCGGTGAATTTTTAGGAAAATTTTGCAATTCCGCTTGTAGTTAAAAATAATGAAGCCTTGAAATCTTACGATCTCAAGGCTTGCAAAAAAGGAATGAAAAACAACCGCTTGCACAGTGCTTTCAATATGATAACCTCTTCTTCCATCCAGACTATACTGTCGGTACCGGAGTTTCACCGGTTCCTGCCAAACCTTTTTCGTTTCGCTCGCGGACTTTACCGCCGATCGGGAATTTCACCCTGCCCTGAAGATTAAAATTGGTGAGAATTCTGCTCGCATTCTAAGTTTATGTCAAGCAAGAAATTGAGCAAATTGCTCTGGTTTTAACGATTGATTAAATCGTCATCATCTACTGTTTAAGCCTATTGAGTTTTTTTAATATAAATCAAATTTTCCCTTGTTTTTCCCAAATTCGTCCTCATAATGGGATAACGATATTTTAGATAGAGAGAGCAAATTTATGGCACCAAGAAAAAAGAAAGCAATTGAATTACCACTACTTCCATTGCGTGATGTGGTGGTGTTCCCATATATGGTTATGCCGTTATTTGTAGGTCGTGAAAAATCAATTCAAGCCCTACGTTCGGCGATGGATTCGAATAAACAACTGTTTTTAGTTACTCAACAAGACCCGAATAAAGAAGATCCAAGTAAAGACGATATGTATTCTGTTGGCGTAACCGCTAACATCATTCAAATGTTAAACTTGCCGGATGGCACGGTAAAAGTGCTGGTTGAAGGGCAAACTCGTGCCAAAATTGAGCAAATTCACGATGATGAAAACGGCTTTTGGGCGGCAATTCAGCCTATTTATTCTGAATATGATGAAGAAAACGAAGAATTAAAAACTATTGCCAAAACAACTTTAACCGAATTTGAAAATTACGTTAAAAATAATAAAAAAATTCCAGCGGAAATTATTCCTAAACTACAAAAAATTACGCTTGAAGATCGTCTCGCCGATACGATTGCTTCTAACTTAATTGCCCCTGTCAAGAAAAAACAAGAACTGTTAGAGCAACCGAATCTCATTGCTCGTTTTGAAGCCTTATTAATTGCGATGGCAACGGAAATGGATACCCTTGAAACGGAAACCCGTATCCGTAATCGTGTGAAACAGCAGATGGAAAAAAACCAGCGTGATTACTATCTCAATGAACAAATCAAAGCTATTCAGAAAGAGTTAGGCAATGGCGATGATGTTGAGCAGAGTGAGTTAGATAAGCTCAAAGAAAAAATTGATGCGGCTAAATTACCAACAGATGTAAAAGAGAAATTGGATAATGAATTTAAAAAGCTAAAAGCAATGCCGCAAAGCTCGTCAGAAGCAACGGTTGTGCGTACTTATATCGACTGGATTTTACAAATGCCTTGGCATAAAAAATCGGC
>NZ_JBXGGI010000112.1:0-17460 GCF_056854775.1 Mannheimia sp. | reverse complement strand
GCTAAAGAAAAAGCAGAGAAAGAAGCTAAAGCAAAAGCTGAAAAAGCTGCTAAAGAAAAAGCAGAGAAAGAGGCTAAAGCAAAAGCCGCTGCTGAAGCAAAAGCTGCTCAAGCGAAGAATAACAAAGCACTTGACGATTTCCTAGATGGTGGCGACATTGGCGGTGGTTCAAGCAAAGGCGGTAATAAAAACTCATCGGGTTCTCAAGGATCAGGCGGTACAAGTGGTCTTGGTCAAGGTGCGAATGTCGATGGTAATGCATACGGTCAGCGAATTAAGAAATTAATTCAATCTAAATATCGTGTTGATCCAAGCTTTGCAGGAAAACAATGCGATGTTAAGATTTTCTTAAGTCGAGATGGTACAATTACTAATTATCAAGTAGTTAGTGGCGATAAAGCAGTGTGTGATGCAGCGGTAAGTGCAATTGTGGCAACCAGAAAAGTGCCGCCTGCACCATCAGATGCAGTCTATAATATGTTTAAATCTCCAACGCTTGATTTTAGTTTAAAAGTTAAATAACTTTAGAGGGTTAAAAATGAAATTATTCTCTCGTATATCGAGTGTAATAGCGATAGTTTCTACATTGGTTACAAGCCAAGTGATGGCAGATTCTGATGTTCGAATTTCTATTGATGAAGGTGTAAGTATGGCTCAACCGATTGCGGTTGTGCCGTTTAAAGCAAGTGGCGTGCCTGCTGATGTGGCACAGATTATTTCTGACGATTTGCGAAATAGTGGTAAATTTACACCGCTTGAACGTTCTCAAATGCCTGCACAACCGGGTTCTGCTGGAGAAGTAGTAGCAGATCAATGGAGTGCTATTGGGATTGATAATATTGTTGTAGGACAAGTAAGTAGCACTGGCGGCGGTTATAACGTAGCTTATCAATTAATTGATACGCTAGGGACTTCAGGGACTGCAGGTGGTGTAATTGCTCAAGGCTCATTCATTGTGCCAGCAGCACAAATCCGTCAAGGTGCTCACACAGTAAGTGATCAAGTATTTGAAAAATTAACTCAAATTCGTGGTGCATTTAGAACGAAAATTGCTTATGTAGTACAACGTGGCGTATCATCTTATGAATTACGTGTATCGGATTATGATGGCTTCAACGCTTTCACTATTACAACAAGTAAAGAGCCATTAATGTCTCCAGAATGGTCTCCGGATGGTAGCAAATTAGCCTATGTTACCTTTGAGAACAAAAAAGCACAGGTTGTTGTGCACGATATCCGTTCAGGTTCTCGCCGTGTTGTAGCTGCATTAAAAGGGCATAACGGTGCACCGGCATTCTCACCAGACGGTTCTCGTATTGCATTTGCTTCTAACCAAGATGGTGAGTTAAATATTTATGTGGTGGGTAGCAACGGTGGAACACCAAGCAAATTAACTGCAAATGCAGGAAATAATACTGAGCCTAGCTGGTCTCCAGACGGGAGTACAATCTACTTCACTTCTGACCGTGCTGGTTCTCCACAAGTGTATAGAATGAGTTCATCAGGTGGCGGTGCAAGCCCAATGGGTGGTCGTGGTAGCTACAATGCTAAAGTATCATCTGATGGTAAGAATCTAATCATGATTGCCGGTGATAGAGTTGTGAAACGCGATCTCGCTTCAGGTGGCACGGAAGTACTGAGTTCAACTTTCTTAGACGAAAGTCCAAGTATTTCACCAAATGGCATTATGGTTATTTATAGCTCTACCAAAGGTACGAGTAAAGTGCTACAATTGGTATCCGCAGATGGGCGTTTTAAAGCTAATTTGCCGGGAGCAGGCGGACATTATAAATTCCCTGCGTGGTCCCCATACTTAACTAAATAATAATATTTCTCTAATTAGGAGCAACAAATGAAAAAATTTGCTAAAGTTTTAATGGTAGCAGTACCAGCTTTCGCATTAGCAGCATGTAGCAGCTCATCTGATGATGCAGCAGCAAACGCAAATGCAAACGCAAACGCAGCAGCGAATGCAGCAGGCGAATTCGGTGGTTTAACAGCTGAGCAATTAAAAGCACAATACAACACAGTATACTTTGGTTTTGATAGCTATGCAGTTGAAGGTGAATACCGTCAATTATTAGACGCTCACGCTCAATTATTAGCTAAAACTCAAGGTAACGTAACTATTGCTGGTCACGCGGATGAGCGTGGCACTCCAGAGTACAACATCGCATTAGGTCAACGTCGTGCAGATGCAGTTAAAGGTTACTTAGCAGCTAAAGGTGCTAACAATACTTCAACTGTTTCTTACGGTGAAGAGAAACCAGCTGTATTAGGTCATTCTGAGTCTGACTACGCGAAAAACCGTCGTGCAGTATTAGAATACTAATTCTTAGTTGATTCTAAAATGAAGCCCTGAATAATCAGGGCTTTCTTTTTATTAAATATCTATATTATGAATTTCTGGAATGCCTTATCTCCGTTATTTAAAGCCATATTTTGTGTACTTTTATCGGCATTAGGCTTTGCTGCTATGGCAGTATTTCTTCTCTTATCTGGTGAATTACCTGTGGCTGAAAAAGCCATTTTCCGTAATTGTATTACGGCATTAATAAGCGGCTATATTGTTTGGAAAAATCGTCAATTATTCTTCGGGCATAAAGAAAATCGGCTTTTGTTACTTTGTCGTTCGGTTACTGGTCTAATCGGTATTTTAGTTGGTGTTTATATCATAGATCATCTCGTATTAAGTGATGTAGATATGATTGGCAAGCTAACTTCTTTTATTTTGATTATTCTATCCGCTATCTTTTTGAAAGAAAAAGCTTCTATAGCACAGTGGCTCTTATGTATTGTTGCCTTTATTGGTGCACTTTTTATTATTAAACCTGCATTTGATATTCAATTTATCCCTTATTTAATTGGTATTATTGGCTCTGTTTTTGCCGCGATTGCCTACTTATGTTTGAGATTATTGTCAAAAACAGAAAAATTAGAATCGCCAAATACCATTGTTTTCTTTTTTTCTGCGTTCTCGACCTTGATATTATTACCTTTTGTCGCCATTGATTATGTACCACTGACTTCTATGCAATTAGTGTACTTAACTCTAGCGGGCATCGCGTCAGCAGTTGGACAGTTTTGTGTAACTACAGCATATAAATACGCAGCTGCTAAAGATATCTCAATCTATAGCTACGCATCAGTAATCTTTAGTGCGGTTTTAGGAGCACTACTTTTTGAGCAATACCCTGATGTGTGGAGCTGGCTAGGTTATGCAATTATTTTTATAGCAAGTTGGTTTATGTTCGTTTTAACGAAAAAGCAAGCAAAGTGAAATCATTAATCTTTGCCATAAATTTTGTTAGAATAGCACCACTTAGTTTACGAAAAGGATAAAAAATGCAATTTATTGGAAAAATAATTGGCTTTATTTTGGGTTACCAAATTTTTCACGGTCTATTTGGTGGGCTATTAGGGGCATTTATTGGGCATTTGGCAGATAAAAAACTCTATGCCTTAGGGACTGTACGCTCGAGTACTTTTGGTAAAAACCTTACTCGCCAATCGCTTTTCACTCAAACTACCTTTGCAGTCTTAGGACATATTGCGAAAGCCAAAGGTCGTGTAACCGAAGCCGATATTGAATTAGCCCGTGCATTAATGGCTCGCCTAAAATTAGACGGTGCAGCTCAACAATTGGCTCAAGAGGCTTTCACTTTAGGTAAAGAGCCTAATTTCCCATTGCGTCAAGTTATTCAAGAGTTTCGTGAAGCCTGTGGTGCAAGAACCGATTTACTGCGTTTCTTTGTTGAAGTACAAATGCAAGCGGCGTTGCAAGATGGCGAATTGGATGCAAACGAACAACAAATTCTCTTTACGATTGCAGAAACAATGGGAATGTCTCGTTTCCAATTTGAGCAAATGATCGCGATGATTATGGCAGCTCAACAATTCCGCACCGGGGGCTATTACCAACAAGGTGGAAGCTATCATCAGCAGTCGCAAAGTGGCTACAGTTCTCAAGGTGGTGGATATGGTTATCAACAGCCGGCAAAACCGAGTATTGAAGCGGCTTATACTGTGTTAGGTGTAACGGCACAAGACGATCAAAATACGGTTAAACGAGCTTACCGCAAGCTAATGAACGAACATCACCCTGATAAATTAGCAGCAAAAGGCTTACCTGATGAAATGATGGAATTAGCGAAAGAAAAAGCCCAACAAATTCAATCCGCCTATGATCTCATCTGCAAAGTAAAAGGATGGAAATAATGGATTCACGTTCGCATATCATTCCGCTGTTTTTAGCTATAGTTATTACCGTTATTGCCGTTTGGTCTGGTTTTAATCCAACAGATAGAGCGGTATGGTATGCGGAAGTTGCCCCCATTTTTGTCGTATTCGGCTTGCTGATTATCACTTACCCAAAATTTCAGTTTAGCGGCTTAGCTTATTTTCTAATGTCGCTTTGGTTAATTATGCATTTAATTGGGGCAAAATATACTTTTGCCAATGTGCCGTTTGATTGGGCGAATCAATTTCTAACACCATTTTTAGGAGAAGAACGTAACCATTTTGACCGTGTGGCACATTATATTATCGGTTTTTATAGCTACCCAATGGCGGAATGGTTATTGCGTAAACGTAAATGTACCTTTGGAGTTGCCCTCTTTTTCTCGTTATTTTTTATAATGTCGGTGGCGGCAGCCTATGAAATTATTGAGTGGCAATATGCGGTGATAGAAGGTGGCAATGCAGGTATTGAATTTTTAGGCTCGCAAGGCGATATTTGGGATGCTCAAAAAGATATGTTAGCAGATACGTTAGGAGCAATTACCGCTCTGATCATTTATGTGATTGCTCGTCCTGATTTGCGTATTCACGATAGACATTTTTAACTCTCAAGCGGTTGAATTTACGCATTTTTTTGCAAAATTTTTATAAAATTCAACCGCTTGTCATTTTATTTTAACTAATGAACTCAATTCCAAAAGTTATTCTCGCCCCAATGCAGGGGGTGTTAGATCCTTTCGTTCGTAACCTTTTAACCTCTGTGAATGAATACGATCTCTGTATTTCTGAATTTGTGCGGGTTGTGGATCAAAAATTACCGAAAAAAGCTTTTTATCGTTTAGCACCTGAGCTTTATCAAGGCGGATTAACGGATTCCGGCACGCCAGTGCGAGTGCAGATTTTAGGGCAGCACCCCCAGTGGTTGGCTGAAAATGCAGCACTTGCGATTGAGCTGGGCTCGCACGGGGTAGATCTGAACTGTGGTTGCCCATCTAAAACGGTAAATGGTAGTAATGGAGGGGCATCGCTACTTAAAGATCCTGATTCAATTTACCGAGCGACAAAAGCAATGCGAGAAGCTGTGCCAAATGAACAGATTGTGTCTGTAAAAGTGCGTTTGGGCTGGGATTCTGCCGAGCAATGCTTTGAAATTGCCGATGCTGTTCAGCAAGGTGGAGCGAATGAAATAACCGTACACGGGCGAACAAAATCGGATGGCTATCGTGCCGAACGTATTAACTGGCAAGCGATTGGTGAGATTCAAAAGCGTTTAACTATTCCTGTTATCGCCAATGGCGAAATTTGGGATTTTGAATCTGCAAAAAATTGCCAAGAAATGACCGCTTGCAATACTTTGATGATTGGCAGAGGGGCATTAAATACGCCAAATTTGAGCAAGGTTGTGAAATATAACGAGCTAAAAATGGCGTGGAGTGAAGTTTTGCAACTATTGTTTAAGTATGTTCAGATGGAAAATCAGTTTGACACAGGTTTTTACCACGTTGCCCGTATTAAGCAATGGTTACGTTATTTGGATAAAGAATATCCACAAGCAGTAGAATTATTTGATATTTTGAAAACTGAACACGGCTATGATGGTCTAAAAGCACATATTGAGAAGGCGGTGGGCTAAATGAGTAAACAAATTTTTAATGAAGAAGAGCTAAAAATAACCGAGTATTTTGAGCCTAAACAAGAGTTTGATCTCGAAAATTCAATTATTGAGGAAGAAGCTAAAGCTGTTGAGGCAGAACTGATTATTGAAGAAAGCCTAAAACCTTCTCGCTTTTGGGTTCGAGTGTTGCTTGCAACGCTTGCCTTATTTGGCGTGGCGGTGATTGCTCAAAGTATTCAATGGTTAATCGATACTTTCCAACAAAAAGAGTGGATCTATTTTGCTTTCTCAATAGTCTTTTTTATTATTAGCTTGTTCGGTGTGGGCGTGATTGTCTCTGAATGGCGTAAATTGGTTTATCTGCGTAATCATCAGAAAAATCAACAAGTCAGTCAGCAGCTTTTATTGGAACAACTTCCCTCAAATGATGGCGAACAAGCGGTCAAATTTTGTGAAGATGTTGCAAATAACCTCAATCATTTACCGACCATTGCTCAAGCCGAACAACGTTGGAAAAGCCAGCTTAATGAAGCTTATAATGCCAAAGAGGTGCTATATCTTTTCAGCGAAAATGTACTCAAGCCGATTGATAAACAAGTTAAGCAAATGATTTCCCGTAATGCGGCAGAAAATGCGGTTATTGTGGCTGTCAGCCCACTTGCCGTCGTTGATGTATTACTAATGGCAGCAAGAAATATTGCCTTAGTGAATAAAATTACCAAAGCCTACGGAATGGAATTGGGTTACATCAGCCGCTTAAAACTATTCAAAATGGTGTTAAAAAATATGGTATTTGCCGGAGCAACGGAAATCGCTACCGATGTAGGAATGGATTTCTTCTCGCAAAACCTCACGGCAAAACTGTCGCTCCGTGCCGCACAAGGTATTGGTGTAGGTTTACTCACTGCAAGGCTTGGCATCAAAGCAATGGAATTTTGTCGCCCGGTTGCTTTTCAAGCTAATGAGCGACCAAGAATTTCCGCTATTCGCCAAGAGTTATTAACATCGGTGAAAAATACAGTGTTTGCTAAAACGGAAACAAAAGAAAAAGTATTTTCTGATTAGAAATTGTAGGTCAGACAATGTTCCGCCCTTAACATTATCGTTTATATTGGCTTGTTGGAATATTATCTAAATGGTCGATATTATTAAACTCTAAGACCGTTACTTTGCCATTATCCACTTCCACTTTGGTAATCGCTGTGTTAATGATAAAACTATGCTTTTCTTCATTACGAAAATCTTGCCACGCAATGCCTTTTAACACAGCGGTAAGCAGAGTTAAGGTCATTCCGTGTGAAACAATCAACACTTTGCCATCATTTTGATGAAGTTGAGCAATTTGATTAAACGCTTGGGTAGCACGTTGATAAAGTTGTTCGAACCGCTCGCCACCGTTTGTTTTAGCGAGATATTCAGCCGGCGTGCGTTTCATTACCCAATATTCTTCATTCTCTTGTAAATCAAGGGATTTCATTCCCTCCCAACTACCGAAATCAAATTCGTTCAGCCCTTTATGATGAAAGTGAGGGATATTACTTAATTTATTTTCCGCTAAAATGTAGTTTGCGGTATCTTGAGCCCGTTTTTGCATACTGGAATAAGCAGCGGTAAAAGGCACATCTTTTAACGCAATGCCGGTTTTCTTTGCCCCAATAATGCCTTCTTCCACAAGGGCTGAGTCGCCAGAGCCTTGCAATCTACCTTCAATATTCCAAACGGTTCTGCCGTGTCGAACTAAATAAATGGTAACAGCCATCGTAATTCCTTGTTAAAATAGTTAAAAATAAACGAGATTATAGCAAAATGACCTTAACATTGCCTATTTGTTATCAGCACCCTGATTTTATTATTATCAACAAGCCTGATGGTGTAAGTGTACATAAAGATGAAGCGGAAATCGGCTTAACGGAAATGGTTGCCCGCCAACTGAATATTGAGCAAGTTTGGTTGGTACATCGTCTCGATAAAATCACCTCCGGTTTGTTGATTTTAGCCTTAAACAAAGGGGCAGCTGCGACGTTTTATCACTTGTTTGAACAGCATAAAATTCAGAAAACCTATTGGGTGTTGAGCGATAAAAAACCGAAGAAAAAGCAAGGCAGAATTGTGGGTGATATGGAAAAAAGCCGAAATGGGGCTTGGAAATTATGTCACAGCAAAGAGAACCCGGCGGTAACACAATTTACCTCCCATTCGCTTGAACCATCACTTCGTCATTTTATTTTGCAACCGAAAACAGGTAAAACCCATCAATTAAGAGTAGCAATGAAAAGTTTAGGTAGTCCGATTTTAGGCGATAAACTTTATTCGGGCACAGAGGCGGATAGGGTTTATTTACACGCCTACCAGCTTGAATTTGAATACGAAAACGAACATATCTGTGTTCAAGCAGAGCCTACAAGCGGTCATTTTTGGCAAAAAATTTGCTAATTTATGTTACTAAAAAGAAACGGAGAACAGTATGAAACTTTGGTACTCAACAACAAGCCCTTTTGCTCGCAAAGCCCTTGCGGTTATTAAACATCACCAGCTTGATGACAAAGTGGAAATGTTGCGGGTAACCGCCGCAATGGATCCAAACTCACCACACAACCAAGACAATCCGCTAGGGCGTATTCCGGCTTTACAACGTAATTGCGGACGCTGGCTATTCGGCAGTTTGCTCATCAGTGAGTATCTCGACCAAAAAGGCAATAATATGCCTTTACTGCCAAAAGAGGGCAAACCACGCTGGGCGGTATTAGCTTTGCACAATTTGGCAGACGGTATAATGGAAAACACAATGCACACCATTATCCAAGAAAAAATGGCTCGCCCCGAAAATGAATGGTGGGTAAGTCGCCACGAACAATTAATGGAAAGAAATATCCGCACTTTCCAACACTTAGAAGAAGCCATACAAGAATTTGGTACGGAGCTTAATTTAGGCACATTAACCGCAGTTGCATTAATTGACTGGTGGGCGTTCCGCTTAGAAAAAATCGGCTATGATCTTGCAAAAAATCACCCAAATTTAACCGCTTGGGCAGAAGAAATGAATAATAAATATACCGTTTTGGCAGAAACGAAGCCGAGAGTGTAGAGATTTTAATTGAATAGAAAAGGCATTGAGGGTGTGGCTCAATGCCTTTTTTGTTTAGCTAATTTACCTAAATTTAGGTGGGTATAAAAATAGCATATTGTGCAAAAAAACAACAACTGTAAAATCCCAAAAGTTTTTACGCTAATTTAAGGAGATTTTATGAAAAAATATGCCCTACTTGTTCTGTTGCCAGTTATGGCAGCGGCAGAAGTTAATTATTCTTCGACATTTATTAAATGCAGAAGCAATGAATCTAATAATAACAGTGATTTGGCAAATTGTATTTCTGAGGAAACTAATCGTCAGGAGAAACGTTTAAATAAAGTTTATAATCAGTACTTGAAAACTCTTTCCCCTAATCATTCTAAAGCATTTAAAGAAGCCCAAAGAGCTTGGATTAAGTATAAAGACTTAAGTGTGAAAGCCGCAGCAGCGGAATATGAGGGTGGCTCTTTTGCTGGAATTTCGTCAAGCTATAAATATATGGATATGATCATTGAGAAAGCTGATGAAATTGAAAAATTATTAAAGGAAGCTAATTCAAGATAATTCTATTTGTCCGTGTGCTGGGTTAGTCTACCTAACCCAGTTATAATGTAAAAGGGAAAACATTAGTCTGCCAACATCCCTTCCAACTCTTCCTGTGCCTCCAACCACTGCATTTCAATTTCCTCCACCTGTTTTTTAGTCTCAACTTGTTGAGCAAGAGTTTCGGTGAGTTTGGCTTTATTTTCTGCTTCGTAGAGCTCGCTATCGCCAAGCATTTCTTCTAACTTATTCAGTTTTTCAGTGGCTTTTTCCAATTCTTTTTCCAACTGCGTGATTTTTTTACGCAGTGGAGCGGTTTGTTGGCGGCGTTCGGCTTCTAAACGCTTTTGCTCTTTGCGGTTTGCCGCACTATTTTCATTGGCTGTCGGCTCACAAGCGGTTGCATTTTCCGAATTTTTTGCAAGTACCGATTTCGGCTCATTCGCTAGGGCATTTTGCTCATTCAACCATTTTTGATAATCGTCTAAATCGCCTTTAAATTCTTCTACTTTATGATTATGAACCAAATAGAATTCATTTACCGTGCTGCGGAGTAAATGACGGTCGTGCGAAACCACTACAAGCGATCCTTCATAATACGTCAGAGCATCAACAAGAGCTTGTCGCATTTCTAAATCTAAATGGTTGGTCGGTTCGTCCAATAGCAGAAGATTAGGGCGTTGCCACACAATTAAGGCAAGAACTAAACGGGCTTTTTCACCGCCAGAAAAGGATTGCACCGCTTGCACGACTTTATCGCCTTTGAAATCAAAGCCGCCCAAGTAGTTACGCAATTCTTGCTCGGTTTTTTCTGGGGCGATTTTCTGCAAATGCCAAAGTGGGCTTTCATCAAAACGCAAGGTATCCACTTGGTGTTGGGCGAAATAGCCAAGTTGAACGCCTTTTGCCAGTTGTACATCACCATTTTGGGGAAGAATTTCGCCCGCCAGTAATTTAATCAGCGTGGATTTACCCGCCCCATTTCTGCCAAGCAAACCAATTCGAGAGCCGGGCACTAAATTCAATTTCACCGATTCCAGCACGGTTTTATCTGCGTAACCTGCACTCACTTTTTCCATCATCAGCAATGGGCTTGGTAAGGCAAGTGGTGGGCGGAATTCAAATTCAAACGGTGAATCTGCGTACGCAGGGGCGATAAGTTCCATTTTCTCCAATGCTTTAATACGGCTTTGAGCCTGTTTGGCTTTGGTTGCTTTGGCTTTGAAACGGTCAATAAAGCTCTGCAAATGAGCAACTTTTCGTTGTTGTTGCTGATAAGCGGCATTTTGTTGTGCGATTTTAGTTGCTCGCTGAATTTCAAACGAGGTGTAATTGCCTGTGTATTCATTGAGTTTTTGATGTTCGATATGAATGACACGGTCAATAATCGGATCAAGAAAATCACGGTCGTGGGAAATCAGTAATAACGTACCACGATAGTTAGTGAGCCAGCGTTCGAGCCAAATCACGGCATCTAAATCTAAGTGGTTGGTCGGTTCATCGAGTAGTAATAAATCGGAACGGCAAATCAACGCTTGAGCGAGATTTAAACGCATACGCCAACCACCCGAGAAAGATTTTACAGGCAGTTGTAATTGCTCGGTGCTAAAGCCTAAGCCGTTGAGCAAGGTAGAAGCTCTGGCTTGAATTGTCCACGCATCAATGGTGTCGAGATGGGCGTGGATAGTCGCAATGCGATTGCCGTCATTTTTTGCATTCGCTTCATCAAGCTCTGCTATTAATTTTGTGTATTCTCTATCACCTTGAATCACATAATCAAGAGCGGAAATATCTAACGCAGGTGTTTCTTGATTTACCCACGAAATTGCCCAATTTTTTGGGAGTGAAACATCGCCGCCTTCAGGCTGTAGCTCATTTTTAAGTAAGGCAAAAAGAGAGGATTTTCCACACCCGTTTTTACCCACCAAACCTACCTTCTGCCCCGTATGAATGGTGGCGGAGCTGTTTTCAATCAGGACGGAATGTCCTCGTTTTAAAATTAAATCTGTAAAAAATATCATTACAAGCGGTCTGTTTTGTTAAAAATTTTGCATATTTTAGCATAGTAAATTTTAATACAATCAAAATTGTTTGAGATGAAAATTAAGTTTAATTCAATATCTAATATTGAATTAAACTGAAAATAGACTTATTATTAAGTTTAATTAATTATGTTATATTGAATTAAACTAAAAATTCATTATTAATTAAGTTCAATTCAATATGCTATGTTAAATTAAACTTAATTTTATTTCAGGAGGGTAAATGATCTCTCGCCAAATGCAATCATTAGTAACACGTTTAGTTAAACAATTTCCGGCGATTTTGGTAACAGGGGCAAGGCAGGTAGGCAAATCAACACTGCTACAATATATCGGGCAAGATTATCAATATATTACTTTTGATGATCCTATGCTATTGCAACAAGCAAAAGATGAGTCTCGGCTGTTTTTCTTAAATCATCAGGGGAAGTTGATTTTAGACGAGGTGCAGTATGTGCCTGAAATTTTCTCTTTGTTAAAACTAGAAATTGACCGAAAACAGAAAAACGGTTTGTTTTTGCTTTCTGGTTCACAAGCCTTTGAATTAATGCAAAATGTGAGTGAGACCCTTGCCGGGCGTATTGCTATTTTAAAGTTGCAAGGGCTCTCTTTACGTGAAATTCTTGGAGTGAGTTTTAATCAACCTTTTGTGCCAAACAATGATTATTTGTTTGCTCGTGAAGAGGAATTAAAATCACCCGAAAATGTTTGGCAACTTATCCACAAAGGCGATATGCCCCGTTTATATGCACAAGAAACTGACTGGGAAATTTATTATCGCTCTTATGTTACCACTTATATTGAGAGAGATGTTCGCCAATTAACCAATATTGCCAGCACGACAGATTTTACCCGTTTTATGGTGTCGATCGCCTCTCGTAGTGGCGAGCTGCTGAATTACAGCAATATCGCCCAAGAGGTTGGTGTATCGAATGAAACGATTAAACGTTGGGTAGCAATTTTGCAGACTTCGGGCATTATTTATTTGTTGCAACCTTATCATAACAACCATTTGAAACGGGCTATAAAAACCCCGAAAGTCTATTTTTTAGATACGGGGTTAATGGCGTACTTAACGAAATGGCTTACCCCTGAAACTATTTCGAGTGGGGCGAAAAGCGGTCAGTTTTTTGAAACTTTTGTCGTAAGCCAAGTAATTAAATCCTTTAATAATCAAGGCATTGAACCACCTCTTTATTTTTATCGGGATACTAATCAAAAAGAGATTGATTTAATTATCGAATATGACCGCACACTTTATCCGGTGGAAATTAAAGTTACTGCAAGCCCAAATAAAAAAATGGCGAAAAGTTTTGATTTATTAAGTCCGCTTTCACCTGAATGGACGCTCGGGCAGGGAGTGATAATTAACCAATATCCGACTAAACTTTATTTAAGTGAAAATTTAGTAGCATTACCACTGAGTTATTTATAGCTCATCGCTCTACAAGCGGTCGTTTTATGTTAGAATTTTCCCAAATTCAAAATAACAGGGAGAGAAAATATGTTTGATTCATTAGCGGTGCAATTTGTGGTTCTTTGGGCGGTTATTGACCCGGTTGGATCTGTTCCTGTTTATTTGGCGAAAACGATTGGTTTGCCGATTGAAGCACGTCGCAAAATTGCGTTAAATGCGGTACTCATTGCAGGGGGAATCTTAATTTTCTTCTTAATCGGCGGGCAGATTTTATTGGAGTCAATGCAAATTCCTCTACCGGCTTTCCAAGCTGCAGGTGGCTTAGTGCTTTTATTATTTGCTTTAACGATGATTTTTGGCGAAAGTAAGCCGGATCAAGAAATCAGAATGAGCAGTAATTTAAATGAATTAGCGGTTTATCCGTTAGCTGTTCCTTCTATTGCTTCTCCGGGGGCGATGATGGCAATCGTACTATTAACCGATAATCACCGTTTTAGTATTAGTGATCAATTTATTACCGCTGGTATTATGATGCTTGTTTTAGCAATTACTTATTTATTATTGTTAGCTGCAAATAGAATTCAGCATTTAATTGGTAATGCTGGGGCGGCAATTATTAGTCGTGTGATGGGATTAATTTTAGCGGCAATTGCAGTGAATAATTTGCTTATTGGTGTGCGTGATTTCTTCGTACAAGTTAGCTGATTTTTGAATAGGAATAGAATAAATTTATGGCTCTTTTACCTCTTGCAGAAGCATTAGAGAATATGCTTTCTCGTTTGCCTGCTCCAACAATGATTGAATATTTACCATTAAATGAATGTGCAAACCGAGTATTGGCGGAAGATATTTCCTCGCCTATTAATGTGCCTAATTTTGATAATTCAGCAATGGACGGTTATGCAGTACGCATTGCAGATTTAGAGCAAAATTTAACCTTAAAGGTAGCAGGAAAAGCCTTTGCAGGTAATCTGTTTAGTGGCGAACTCCAAGCAGGCGAATGTGTGCGTATTATGACGGGAGCCTTAATGCCAAAAGGTGTTGATGCCGTTGTAATGCAAGAGGAAACCACTTTAAATGCAGATGGCTCTGTAACTTTTAACAATATTCCAAAATTAGGTAGTAACATTCGTTGTATTGGGGATGATGTCAAGCAAGGTGCATTGGTATTGAAAAAAGGTTCGCTATTGAATGTAGCAAGTCTGCCATTGTTAGCTTCACTCGGCATTGTTTCTGTGCCTGTGTTTGCAAAATTGAAAGTGGCGATTCTTTCTACCGGCGATGAATTAACGTCGGTTGGAGAGCCTTTGAGTGAAGGGAAAATTTACGATACCAACCGTTTTGCAGTACGTTTAATGCTGGAAAAACTCAACTGTGAGATTTTAGATTACGGTATTTTGCCGGATGATGAAACCTTATTTGAACAAACTTTCATTGATGCACAAGAAAAAGCTGATGTGGTGATTACTAGCGGTGGAGTATCGGTCGGCGAGGCAGATTTTACTAAAACAGTATTGGAGAAATTAGGCGAAATCGGCTTCTGGAAAATTGCAATGAAACCGGGAAAACCTTTCGCATTTGGTAAATTGGAAAAGGCGTGGTTCTTCGGTTTGCCGGGAAATCCGGTTTCCGCATTAGTAACCTTCTACCAATTAGTACAGCCTGCTTTAGCGAAATTATCAGGTTTATCAGCAGATAAAATTGCAAATCTTACGCAAAATTTAACCGCTTGTAGTGCCGAAAAATTGAAAAAAGCAGTTGGTCGTCAAGATTTCCAACGTGGCTATTACTACGCTAATCAGCAAGGAGGGCTGGAAGTTCGACCTATTGGTACACAAGGTTCGCATATTTTTAGTGCTTTTAATGAAAGTAACTGTTTTATCGTGCTTGAAGCAGAGCGTGGTAATGTAGAGGTTGGGGAAAAGGTAACGATTCAGCCGTTTAATTCGTTACTCGGTTAGTTGAGGGAAGATATGGAACTGACCGATCACGAAATTCTTCGTTATAACCGCCAAATTATTCTCAAAAGTGTTGATTTTGACGGGCAGGAAAAATTAAAATCGAGCCGAATTTTAATTGTTGGCTTGGGCGGTTTAGGCTGTGCGGCGTCGCAATATCTTGCTTCAGCCGGGGTAGGGCATCTCACTTTGGTTGATTTTGATACAGTTTCACTTTCTAATTTGCAACGTCAAATTTTGCATACCGATGAAACCATTGGGTTGCCTAAAGTTGAATCGGCAAAAGCTCGTTTGTCAGCGATTAATCCAAATATTCAAATTGAAGTTATCAACCAAAAATGTAGCGATGAACAGTGGGCAGAACTCATTGCTAAAACAGATTTAGTGCTAGATTGTACCGATAACGTAACTGTTCGTAATCAACTGAACTTGCAATGTTTTAACCAAAAGCGACCGCTTGTATCAGGATCGGCAATCCGTTTTGAGGGGCAAATTAGTGTATTTACTTATCAAGATAACGAGCCTTGCTATCAGTGTTTGAGTAGCTTATTTGGTGATGGCACATTGAGTTGTGTTGAAGCTGGCGTAATTGCTCCAATTGTTGGGGTCATTGGTAGTTTTCAAGCGTTAGAAGCGATAAAAGTGTTGCTGAATATCGGTAAAATATTATCGGGAAAATTGTTGATGATTGATGGTTTACATTTTTCAATACGAGAAATGGCACTGCCTAAGCAAAAAAACTGCTCTGTTTGTACCTCTAATTAAGTATTTTTAATGCTAAGAGCGTAAATAAATGTAAATAATGAACGAATGTTCATTGTTTTATTTGACGGCTAAAACGTTTTAGCCTATTATGCACATCGTTAATTCCTCCTTAGTTCAGTCGGTAGAACGGTGGACTGTTAATCCATATGTCGCAGGTTCGAGTCCCCCAGGAGGAGCCAAAGATTTTTTATTTTCTTTTGTTCTTGTTTTATTTGTCTCCTTTTATAAAACAGTAATTCAAACCTCCAGAATTAGAACAAAAGTTTTGCTCCGCTCACTTATTTGAGTGGAGCTTTTTTCTTTTAGGCTTTTAAAGCTCATCAAAGTATTCATTTCCCCACGTTTCTTCCGCTAATTTCAGTAAATTTGCAAAATCTTGGAAAGAAGGCACCGCTTGTTCTTCTTCAAGTTTGATTTGAGCGGTAATTAGCTTTTGCCTGAGCGATTCATACCATTCCAACAATGATAAGGAAAGTGGCGATTTTGCTCGCTTACCCAGCCAATAAAGCCCTTGAAAAGGGATAGAGATCGCAAAAATAGCCGTAATAACAGAATTAGCTACAACAGACTGTGTGGGATCGGTAAAAAAGTATTGCCATACTAAAGCAAAGCACGCAAAAGCAGGCATTACTTTAGAAGAAAATTTAACAAGGCGAATAATGTGATAATCAGGCATAAAATTTGCCAATTTTTTCTGATTAGGCAACGTGTTTAGATAGCGTTGCCCCGCTTCAAACAGGCTTAACATAGTTTTTCTCTTTCAATCTTTTCTTTTATTGTAGCTAACTTACTAAAATCTACAATAGGTTAATGCAGTTTGGGTTAACACTTGCTATACTTTACAACAAAGTGTTTACAACTTATTTGAAGGATATTTTATGCCAATTAAATTTGTGGATTTATTACAACAAAGTTGGAATTTTATGCGTAATCAGCAATCTTTCACACTGTTTGCGATAATGACTATTGTGGTGGTGCAGCTGGCATTTATTTTATTATTGCCAGCTTCGCCGGAAATGGTTGCAGATCAGCAGCCACAACAAATTCAAATTGATAGCTCAAAATTATTAGCTATTTTAATGCCAACTGTTTTATTAGGAATTGCCAATTTATTTATGACAGTATTGATGATTTTAAACATTCAATCTATCAATAATGGCAACTATCAGCACTTTTTCCAAAATGCAGGTGGAGCATTAAAACACTTTTTACCTGTTTTAATGTTGCAATTTATTATGGTACTTCCTCTTTCGTTGGGGGCTTCTTTTGCGATGGCATCGCCTGAAACTGTGATTATTGCTTTGCCTATGCTAGTGGTTGGTTTTTATTTTTTCATTAAATTGTCGATCGTTATTTATGCATATTTATTGGAAAAACCACAGAAAACCTTATCAGAAAGTATTAAATTTACCTTCCAATTATCGCGTGGAAAAATGCTACCATTAATTTTATTTTGTGTGATCTCTTATTTATTACCGGGAATGCTATCTCGATTATTTGCGGTTTTTGGTAATGATTTTGTCGGGGCACTAATTACCGTTGTTTTCAGTGCGGTAATTAATGTATTTATGGCAATTTTTAGTTTCCGCTTTTATCAAGTTTATCGCCAAATGCCGGCAAATTAATAGGAGATCAAATGAAACAATTACTTGAATTTATTCCGCTGATTCTGTTTTTTGTCTTTTACAAAATGGACGGCATTCAAATGGCATCAATTGTGTTAGTTGTGGCAACGATCGCACAAATGATAGTCTTAAAAGTGCTTTACGGTAAAATTGAAAAGCAACAACTTATTATGAGCGGAGCAGTGG
>NZ_JBXGGI010000111.1:0-8024 GCF_056854775.1 Mannheimia sp. | reverse complement strand
TCGATGGTAGTGTGGTGATTCGCCATGTGAGAGTAGAGCATCGTCGGGTTTTTATTTAGTGAGTTTATTAGTAGATAGAATGAGATAGTAGTAGACTGACTAAATAAAGCGAAAGCGGAAGAGACAGAAGAAAAGAACGAATACATAAACATAAACAAGACATAAAGAGCCTCTATTATCTTAGCATAACCATAACATAGAAGGTTATTTTGTAGAATAAGGCATAAAAATGACCGCTTGTTACCTGAAATGAGGTAGCAAGCGGCTTTTTTATAAATAAAATTTGCAAAATGAATATGGGATAAAAATTAGACAGCCAATGGGATAATCCCATTGTTCTACTTGCTATGCAAGTAGAACAAATAAAGTACTGACAAAATAATGAGATATTTTGTTTAGTTAATATGGTTTTTATATAGGAACCCAATAATGCTGATAATGAAATTTGAAAACGGTAAACGGTTTTATGCCGATAGTATAGGAAATAAATACCAATATGATTTAACAGATCTAGGCGATCAACTTAGTTATAAAATAGATTTAGATGCTCAAATGAGAGATCAATTATCGTTAAATCTGACTAGAAATAAAAACGGTGGAGGTATCTATGAGTAGTTCTTATGAAGAAGTTTTTGATGAATTCACAGATAGACAATTAGTGTCTATTTTAGAAGAAGCAGATTATGAAAATGTGAGAATTGTTAAACGAGGTCTTATTGCATTTACTCGTGATGGTATGAATTATCTTATAAGTAATGGATATGATGATGGTTCCATAGAAATATTTATGGCATTTAGTGATATCGATATATCATTTAAAGAAATGAATGAGTGGAATTGTGAAAAGCGATTTGTTACCGTTTATAAAAACGATGATGGAAAGGTATGCTTAAAAATGAGTTTAGAATCAGGAATGACAGAAGCGTATTTATTAAAATCTATCAATAGATTTATAACAGTCCAGAAAATATTTTCTTTATCTAGATTAGGTGGTTTAGCCAGCCTCTTGAAAATGTTTAAGTAACCTATCTCAAATTCGATTTAGTGAGCTTCTTAAAGAAGCAAAAAAATTAAGAACGAACTCCAAGCCCCAAGGTAAAGAATACTTGGGGTTTTTATTAAATTTTACAAATAGAATCATCATCATAGCTATATTTACTCTATATTAATAGATCTGAATATTTGATAGAATAAATCCATATTGATTTTTTATGGTTAATTTGTTTTGTTTGAATATTTTCTTTCGCTTTCTCCCATATGGCAGGCATTTTTAGCAGGGTTATTTACTTGGGGGTGCACAATTTTAGGCTCATCGTTTGTCTATTTTTTTAGGTCGGTAAATCGAAAATTATTAGACAGTATGATGGGCTTTGCTGCCGGTGTGATGATTGCAGCTTCATTTTGGTCTTTACTTTCACCTTCTTTAGACTATGCCGAAGCTGATTATGGAGAGCTTGCTTGGCTGCCGGCAGCGATTGGATTTCTTGCCGGTGGTGCTTTCATCAGACTAATTGACTATATCGTTCCACATTTACACCTCAGTAAGCCTATTGAGCAGGCAGAAGGAAATAAACAGCTTACAAAAGGATTGTCAAAAACCACTTTATTGTTTTTAGCCATTACGATCCATAATATTCCGGAAGGGTTGGCTATTGGTGTAACTTTTGGAGCTTTAGCAAGCCAAATGGCGAGTGTAGATGCTTCTATTATGGGGGCGATTGGTTTAGCGATAGGTATAGGTTTACAAAATATTCCTGAAGGCTCTTCTCTTGCTCTTCCAATTAGAGCTGAGGGACATAGTAGAAAAAAAGCTTTTTGGTATGGTGCAATGTCTGCGGCAGTTGAACCTATTGCAGCGGTTATTGGTGCGATTTTTGTGCTTTCGATGACGGCAATTCTTCCTTATGCTCTTGCTTTTGCTGCTGGAGCGATGATTTTCGTTGTGGTAGAAGAATTAATTCCTGAATCACAAAGTAATGGGCATACAGATATTGCAACTTTAAGTTTAATGCTAGGATTCGTGGTAATGATGATATTAGATGTTGCTTTAGGGTAAGATATGATTTGGTATAATGCACTTTTTGGCTTTAAAGGTAGATTAAACAGGCAAGGATTTTGGATAGGTTTTTTGATCAATTTCATTTTCTTGTTGATAGTTGCTGTTTTTATGACAGATTTGGCTAATTTAACTTTTTTAAGTTTTTTACCGCTATGGATTTCAGTATTTAGCCTATCTGCGATTATTGTGAAACGTTTGCACGATAGAGACCGCTCAGGCAAAGCCCTTTTAATGGTATTAGTGCCGATTATTTGCTACCTAGTATCAGCCTATACTCAAGGCATAATGAAAGTATTACTTGGCAATGTGATGCCTGCATTTATTGCAATGATCCTCTTCTTAGAATGGGGTGTTTTTAAAGGAAACCCAAATCCAAACCAATACGGTGAGCGAGGCTTATCGTTTAAATTAAGAGAATAAAATGAAATTAAATTATCACAAAACCCATTTTTTAACTTCTGCACCGGATATTCGCCATTTACCTGAAGACATTGGCGTGGAAATTGCCTTTGCAGGGCGATCAAATGCCGGTAAATCGACGGCATTAAATGCCCTCACAAATCAAAAAAGTTTAGCGAGAACTTCTAAAACACCTGGTCGAACTCAGTTGATTAACTTATTTGAAGTTGAGCCAAACTGCAAATTGGTGGATTTACCGGGCTACGGTTATGCAGCTGTTCCAGAACAAATGAAAATTCAATGGCAAAAGGCATTGGGTGAATACTTACAAAAACGAGAATGCTTAGGTGGTGTAGTGGTTTTAATGGATATTCGCCACCCATTAAAAGATCTTGACCAACAAATGATCGAATGGGCAGTTTCAGCAGATTTACCCGTTTTATTACTATTGACAAAAGCGGATAAATTAAGTCAATCCGCTCGCTCTAAACAAGTGAAAATGGTGCGAGAGGCAATTTTGCCTTTTCAAGGCGATATTCAAGTTGAGGCTTACTCGGCATTAAATAAAATTGGTGTGGATAAGCTCTCAGATAAATTAGATAGCTGGTTTGCTCCCATATTAACTGAAGAATAAATGAGGAATTGAATATGTACAACTTAGAAGAATTACGTTCTGAAACTGATGAAATTATTGAGAATTTATTAAAAGACGGTTCAGATCCTGACGCACTTTACATTATTGAGCATCACGTCGCACACCGTGATTTTGATAAATTAGAGAAACTAGTGGTTGATGCTTATAAACTTGGCTATGAAATTTCCGAAGCGGAGGAAGTAGAAGAAGAAAATGGAAAAGTCATTTTTGTGTGTGATATTGTGAGTGAAATTAACTTAAATGCCGATCTCATTACGGCACAGCAAAAAGAGTTGCTACCTTTAATTGAAAAAGCAGGTGCTGAATACGAAGGTTGGGGAACGTATTTTGAAGATCCAAATGCCGATGACGATGAGTACGGCGATGATGGCGAGTTCTTCGATGAAGATGATGATTTTGATGACGAACCAACTCGCCATTAAGAATACAAGCGGTAGATTTATGTAAATTTTTTGCATAATTCCACCGCTTGTCTTACATTTAGGATAATCCTTTTTTGATCCAATAGTGATAGGGAGAGGTAGAAACCTCTTTTTGCAGGAGCTGATGATCCATAAATTCGCAGAAACTTGGAATATCACGCGTAGTTGCTGGGTCATCGGCGATAATATGTAAAATTTCGCCATCTTCCATCGTGCGGATTGTTTTACGGGTCAGCATTACCGGCTCTGGGCAGCGTAGCCCCAAAGTATCCAATTCTCTATTTACAATTAACTTATTCATTCTATTCCTTATGAAAACATTATTTTCTAAACATCTCTCTCGCTTGCAAAATGTCGTACAAGACTTACTCGAGAAAACCTTTTTAGATGGCTTGTGGATTTATTCGGGCAAAGCAAGAACATTGTTTTTAGACGATCAAACTGCCCCATTTAAAATTAACCCTTATTTTAATTACTTTTTCCCTTATCCCCAAGCTGAAAATTGCTGGTTATTCCTAGACGGTAAAAATAAGCCAACAATTTACTTTTATGCCCCTGAAGATTATTGGGTTTCTAGCCCCAAAGTGCCAATTGAGGCTTTTTTTGCCACTGAATTTGAATGGGTTTTACTTAAGTCTGAAACTGAAATTGCAAAATTTATTCAAAATCCGACCGCTTGTGCTTTTATTGGGGAAGATAGTACGCTTGCAAATTCACTCGGCTTTAGCCAAGTTAATCCGCAGAAGATCCTGAATATTCTTAATTTTGAGCGTTCGATTAAAACTGAATTTGAGATCGAGAGTATTTACCAAGCTCAATTTTCAGCGTTGAAAGGACATCAAGCAGCTAAAGCAGCCTTTTTTGCAGGCAAAAGTGAGTTTGAAATTAATATTGAATATTTAAAAGCCACTCAGCAGTCTGATCTAAATGTACCTTATGGCAATATTATGGCGATTAATCAAAACGGAGCGGTGTTGCATTATACGGCATTAGATTTTGATACCGGTACAAAACGCCACAGCTTTTTAATTGATGCGGGGACAACGGTAAATGGTTATGCTTCTGATCTTACTCGAACTTATGCTTTTGATAGTTCATCAGAATTTGCGGAATTGGTGGCTAAAATGGAGCAATTTAAATTAGAGATTATTGCTGATTTATCGATTGGCATTAATTATCTGCATTACCATACTCGAATGCAGCAGATGATTTCTCAGCTTTTAGCCGAGCATCAATTTATTCATTTACCGGCAGAACAAATTTTTGAGGAAGGTATCAGCAGAACTTTCTTCCCACACGGGTTAGGGCATTTACTTGGCATTCAGGTTCACGATGTGGCAGGTTTTCAACAGAATGCAAGAGGTAGCCACAAAGCACCGCCAGAGGCTTATCCGAGCCTACGTTGCACTCGTGATTTGCAAGAAAATATGGTACTGACTATTGAGCCGGGTTTCTATTTTATTGATATGTTGCTGAGTAGCTGGAAAAATAGTGCTTATTCTTCCGCCTTTAACTGGCAGAAAATTGATGATTTTAAACGCTTTGGTGGTATTCGTACCGAAGATAATATCGTGATGCGTGCAACAGGTGCGGAAAACTTAACCGCAAAAGCAGAATTAAATGTGAGGAAATAATGCCGATTTTAATGGTTCTTTTTGGAATTTTCTTTTATATCTATTGTGAAATTTCACTGCTGGTTAGCATCGGCTCCGAAATTGGCGTGCTACCAACTATTTTATTATTAGTTGCTATCTCTTTTTTAGGCTTATGGTTTGTGAAGCTACGAGGTGTCTACACCCTCTATTCAATTAAGCAAGATCTCAGCCAAGGCAAAATGCCAACAGAAGCGGTGAGTAATTCAATAATGTTTGTTCTAGCAGGCATTTTATTGATTATTCCCGGCTTTTTAAGTGATATCTTGGCGATTTTATGCGTGTTGCCGTTTAGCCGAAAATTGATTCAAGCTTTTGTGATTAATAGCGTAAAAAATAAAGTTTTTATGCGTTTTACCTCGCAAAACACCCATTTTCATTCACAATCGGCTCAAGAGAGCAATACTTTTGATGCCGAGTTTGAGCGTAAATTTGATCCACAAGATGAAACCAAGAGGATCAAATAATGGATAAAAGAACGCTTGCTCTGTTGAAAGTACACGGCACAGCAGTGTTTTTCGGAGCTTCCGGTATTTTCGGGGCATTAATTCACAGCTCTGCTGAAACCATTGTTCTCGGGCGAGTGATGATCGCATTTACGATGATTTCTTTGTATTTTTTATGGAAAAAACAACCGCTTGTAAAGCTAAATCTCAAACAAATCGGGCAACAAGCTGTATCGAGTGGTTTATTAGCTGCCCATTGGGTAACGTTTTTTATTGCGGTTAAGGTAGGCGGTGTTGCGGTTGCAACATTGGGTTTTGCCAGTTTCCCTGCCTTTGTGGCGTTGTTTGAAAGTTTATTCTTCCGTGAAAAATTACGCTTTCGAGAAGTCGTATTACTGATTGCAATTACCATCGGTTTGATTTTAGTTACCCCTGAATTTACCTTTGGTAATGAAGCCACACGAGGCTTACTTTGGGGTATTTTTTCGGCATTAGTTTACGGCATTCTTGCGGTATTTAACCGCAATACAATGAGCAAAATTTCCGGTGTGCAGGCAAGTTGGTGGCAATATATTTTTGCAACGCTTTTACTGCTGCCGTTCTCGATAACCGAATTGCCGAGCGTGTCTGCACAAGATTGGTTTTGGATTTTCTGCATTGGCTTTTTGTGTACAACACTTGCTTATACTTTGTTTATTTCAAGCCTTGATACCATTAATGCACGTACCGCTTCAATGATTATCTCACTTGAGCCGGTTTACGCCATTGCGATTGCGTGGCTTTGTTTTGGTGAAATACCAACGCTTAAGATGATTATTGGCGGAGCAATTATTTTACTTTCTGTTGCGTGGGCGAATTTGAAAAAATGAAACAACCAATCTTTAAAAGAGCACTAAACAAGCGGTCAAATTTTGCTAAAAATTTGCAAAAATGGGAGAAAAAACGACCGCTTACTTTTGCTGAAACGACCGTCGTGCTCTTTAATAAGCCCTATGATGTACTTACGCAATTTACCGATGAGCAAGGGCGAAAAACGTTAAAGGATTTTATCGCTATTCCCAACGTTTACCCTGTAGGTCGGTTAGACAGAGATAGCGAAGGCTTATTGCTTTTAACCAATAATGGCGAGCTACAACATCGTTTAGCTCACCCAAAATTTGAGAAACAAAAAACTTATTGGGTGCAAGTAGAAGGCATTCCTACTCTTACCGATTTAGCGAAATTAGAAAAAGGTGTGGAGTTAAAAGATGGTTTAACCCAGCCCGCGAAAGCAAAAGCGATTTCTGAGCCAAACTATCATTGGCAATCTGCCCCGAAAATTCGTGAGCGAAAAAGCATTCCAACCAGCTGGGTTGAATTGATTATTCACGAGGGAAAAAATCGCCAAGTCAGACGAATGACGGCACATATCGGCTTTCCAACGTTACGCCTAATTCGTATCGGTTTAGGCAATTTTGAATTAGCTGATTTAGACAGCGGAGAATACCGAGTGCTATCGGAAAGTGAAAAACGCAAATTATTCAAGCAGTTAGGATTAAAAGATGAGTAAAGGATATTGGATTATTGTTAAGGATTTTGACATTGCGTTAGTGAAAAGCGAAATTCCTTGCGGTTTGGCAGAAGAATTTGACTTGGATGAGCGTGAAAAATTAGCAATAGGGATTTATCAAAATTTGCCTGTTTATTTAGTGAAAGCAACTGGGGAAGATGATCATCGAGAGTTCGCTTATTTAAGAACGCAAATTGGGAGAGAGCCGGAATTAAGTCATTTATTGCATAGGGCTGTATCGTTAAATCATTTCTTTTGCACTCATCAATTTTGTGGGAAATGTGGTGAGAAAACCGTACTGGCAGATAATGAAATTGCGGTTCATTGTAATGCTTGCGGTAATCGAGCTTATCCAACTATTAGCCCATCAATTATTGTCGCGGTGCGTAAAGGCAGACAAATTTTGCTGGCAAATCATTTGCGTCATAAAGGCACAATTTACACTACGTTAGCGGGTTTTGTGGAAGCCGGCGAACCTGTTGAAAATGCGGTTCATCGTGAAATATTTGAAGAAACAGGGTTGAAAGTTAAAAATATACGTTATTTTGGTAGCCAGCCGTGGGCGTTTCCTAATTCATTAATGCTTGGCTTTTTGGCAGATTATGAAAGTGGCGAAATTATTCTACAGGAAGAGGAGATCTGTGATGCTAAATGGTTTGACTGTAATGAAGCATTACCTGAAATTCCACAAAAAGGTACAATTGCATTTGAGTTAATTCAAGCAACATTAAAGTTGTGTAGAGAAGAGTAGGGATAAATAATCGGCATAGTAGACAAAATAGTTGCTAAAAAGTGGCTTAAAGCCTTATAGTACAAGGCTTTAAGCCCTATTTTTGAAAAAT